>NZ_JBICYB010000001.1:53545-86023 GCF_043200575.1 Streptomyces sp. NPDC048392 | reverse complement strand
CACGCCGCGGAGCGGCATCCTCGGCGGCCGGCTCGGGTGTGACGGCCTGCGCCGGCGCCTCGGGGGCGGGGGAAGCGGAAACGACGGTCTCGGCCGCGTCCGCCGCCGTCGGGGCCCCGACGGGCGCGGACGCACGGCGTACGGCACGGCGCCGCGGCCGGGCGGCGGGCACGGGCTCCGGAGCCGTCTCGGGGACGGTCTCTTCGGCCTCCGCCTCCTCCGCCTGGTCGGTCGCGGGCGTCATGTCGGCCGGTGCGACGGTCTCCGCCGGTGTGCCGGAGGCGCCGGACGGCGGACCCGCCGGGCGGGACGCGGCCCTGCGCCGACGACGCGGCGGCAGGGTGTCGCTGGGGGTGTTCGCATCGGAGTCCGTCGAGGTGGTCGACGACTCGGTGGGTTCGGTCGGTTCGAGCATGCGGGGGTATCTCCCGTCAGGCTCCCGGGCGCCGCGCCCGGTCCGGCATCGATCATGTCGACCGCCGGTGACGTCCACGGCTCGCGCGATGCGCGGTCGCCGCCGTCCGGGGCGCGGGCGCCGCTCGGAAGCTCTCCGTTGTCTTGTCTCGCCGGTTCCGTACCCCTTGTCGTGCACGGCCTGGCGAAAGTCTTGTGGTCGGTGCGCTGCCCGACCCAGGTGGCTCCCGAGTTCGAGGGCGGCGCTACGACGTCCGTCCCTAGCGGAACCTTCCTTACGCCGACGCCTTCGCGGCGGCGGAAGCGGCGGCCGGTTGCGGCTCGGGCGCTTCTGCCTCGCGGTCGGGCGCGAGCGGGTCGGTCACCGCACCGGTCTCTTCATCGAACAGCCCCTGCGCCAGCCTGGTCACCGCTGCGGGGACCGGCGGCGCCAGGTCGGCCACGGCGCGAAGACCGGACAGGACGTCGTCGGGTCGTACGGCAGGCGTCACGTGCCGAACAACCAGCCGCAGTATCGCACAGGGCTGGTCGGTCGGCCTATCAGCCGGTGAACCGTGCGTGGTGACACTCTCGAGGTGCGCGACGGCGGAGCGGGTGTCGAAGGTACGGACGCCGTTCTTCGTACGGCGCTGGACCTCCACCGCCGGGGCCGCGTTGAAGGCCGCGACGGCCCTCTCGGCCTCGGCGGACTCCACACCGGCCAGCCGCAGCTCCCACACGGAGGCCGTCAGCCGGTCGGCGAGCCCGGAGGTCCGGGCCTCGACCGCGTCGACGACGTCGAGCCCGGCGGGCAGCGACTCGTCGAGGAGCAGCCGGAGCCGCTCCGGGTCGCGCGCTTCGGTGAGCGCGATCTCCAGATACTCCGCCTCACTGCCCGTGCCGGTGGGTGCGGCATTGGCGTACGACACCTTCGGGTGCGGGGTGAACCCCGCCGAGTACGCCATCGGCACCTCGGCGCGGCGCAGCGCACGCTCGAAGGCGCGCTGGAAGTCACGGTGGCTGGTGAACCGGAGGCGGCCGCGCTTGGTGTAGCGCAGTCGGATGCGCTGCACCGCGGGAACGGGCGGCGGGCCTTCGGGCTGTCGCTTGCCCAGTGTCGTTCAGTCCTTCGTGAGAGCGGTCGTACTGCTACCAAGAGTACGTGCCTCGGCGGCGGATGGTTCCCGCCGGGCCACCGGCTGCCGCTTCGCCGGCTCTCCGACCGGCTTCCCGAAAAGCATCCGGCGCACGTCGGCGCGGGCCTGCCGCACGGACAGCCGCGCGGAGGCCAGCGCCTGCCGGGCCGTCCGCCCCGCGCTGCGCCCGGCCTCGGCGAGGGGCCGCAGAACGGTGTCCCGCACGGCATGCCCCACCGGGGCCAGCACGCTCCGGTACACCCATCGCACCGGTTCGACCACGGTCCACCGCAGGAGGGCGCCGAGGAACCGCCCGACGACGCGCGAGAGGTGCCCGGCGATCCGCCAGGCGTGCCCGAGGGCGTCCGCGACCTCCCGTCCGACGACGGCGAGGACCCGGCCGACCGGGGCGAGCACCCACCGCCACACGGCGAGGGCCGGCAGCACCAGCAGCACCCGGACGGTCCAGTACAGAACGAGGCCGACACCGGTGACGACCAGCCCCAGGCCCCGGGCCACCTGCCTGCCGCACCACACCAGCCCCTGGCCGCACCGGGCGAGCACGTGGCCGACCGGGGTGAGTACCCAGGCGTGGAGCCACCCGGCCGGCACGACGACGAGATACCGGGCGAGCCGGGCCAGACCGGCGTACAGCCCCCGTCCGACGGCCGCGAGTACCGCGCCCGCCCCCGTCAGGAACCAGGCGAGCTTGTGACCCACCGGTGTCAGCACCCGGCGGTACACCCACACCGCCGGCACGACCAGCAGCACGTTCCCCAGCCGGGCCACTCCCTTGGCCGCCGGCACGACGACGTACCGCCACACCCCGGCCAAGGGCCACACGAAGACGGCCCGGCCGAGCCACGCCAGGGCCCGCCCGACGGGGCGCAGCACGGTGTCCCGCAGGAACCGCCCCGCGACGGCCAGCACGTCCCACAGCATGCGTACCGGCACGACCAGCACGAGCACGACAATGCGCACCGGGACCCGGATCGCCGCGGCGAGACACCCCTCGGCGTCCGACCGCCGCACCGGCTCTCCCCGCGGCCCCGGGCCGGATGCCTTCTCCAGATCCACCATGCCCATGAAGACGCCGCGGAACCCGCTTCGGATCCCGCGGCGTCACGTCGAGCGCCCCTACTCGACCACGGACAACGGCAGCAGCTTCTTCCCGGTCGGGCCGACCTGAATTGTCGTGTCCATGGCAGGACATACCCCGCAGTCGAAGCACGGGGTCCAGCGGCAGTCGTCGACCTCGGTCTCGTCGAGGGCGTCCTGCCAGTCCTCCCAGAGCCACTCCTTGTCGAGGCCGGAGTCGAGGTGGTCCCAGGGCAGGACCTCCTCGTAGCCGCGCTCGCGGGTGGTGTACCAGTCGACGTCCACGCCGGTCGGCTCCAGGGCCTTGTCGGCGCAGGCCATCCAGCGGTCGTAGGAGAAGTGCTCGCGCCAGCCGTCGAAGCGGCCGCCGTCGTCGTAGACGGCGCGGATGACGGCGCCGAGGCGGCGGTCGCCGCGGGACAGGAGGCCCTCGACGATGCCGGGCTTGCCGTCGTGGTAGCGGAAGCCGATGGAGCGGCCGTACTTCTTGTCGCCGCGGATCTTGTCGCGCAGCTTCTGCAGGCGGGCGTCCGTCTCCTCGGCGGAGAGCTGCGGGGCCCACTGGAAGGGGGTGTGGGGCTTGGGGACGAAACCGCCGATCGACACGGTGCAGCGGATGTCGCCCGAGCCGGAGACCTCGCGGCCCTTGGCGATGACCCGGGTCGCCATGTCGGCGATCTGGAGGACGTCGTCGTCGGTCTCGGTGGGCAGGCCGCACATGAAGTACAGCTTCACCTGGCGCCAGCCGTTGCCGTAGGCCGTCGCGACGGTCCGGATGAGGTCGTCCTCCGAGACCATCTTGTTGATGACCTTGCGGATGCGCTCGGAACCGCCCTCGGGGGCGAAGGTCAGGCCGGAGCGGCGGCCGTTGCGGGTCAGCTCGTTGGCCAGGTCGATGTTGAAGGCGTCGACGCGGGTGGAGGGGAGGGACAGGCCGATCTTGTCCTCCTCGTACCGGTCCGCGAGCCCCTTGGCGACGTCGGCGATCTCCGTGTGGTCGGCGGAGGAGAGGGAGAGCAGGCCGACCTCTTCGAAGCCGGTGGCCTTGAGGCCCTTGTCGACCATCTCGCCGATGCCGGTGATGGAGCGCTCGCGCACCGGGCGGGTGATCATGCCCGCCTGGCAGAAGCGGCAGCCGCGGGTGCAGCCGCGGAAGATCTCCACGGACATCCGCTCGTGCACCGTCTCGGCGAGCGGGACGAGGGGCTGCTTGGGGTAGGGCCACTCGTCGAGGTCCATCACCGTGTGCTTGGACACGCGCCACGGGACGCCGGAGCGGTTGGGGACGACGCGGGCGATACGGCCGTCGGGGAGGTACTCGACGTCGTAGAAGCCGGGGACGTACACGCCGCCGGTCTTCGCCAGGCGGAGGAGTAGCTCCTCGCGGCCGCCGGGGCGGCCCTCGGCCTTCCAGGCGCGGATGATCGCGGTGACCTCCAGGACGGCCTGTTCGCCGTCGCCGATGACCGCGCAGTCGATGAAGTCGGCGATCGGCTCGGGGTTGAAGGCCGCGTGTCCGCCGGCCAGGACGACCGGGTCGTCGACGCCGCGGTCCCTGGACTCCAGCGGGATGCCCGCCAGGTCCAGGGCGGTGAGCATGTTGGTGTAGCCCAGCTCCGTGGAGAAGGAGAGGCCGAAGACGTCGAAGGCGCCCACCGGTCGGTGGCTGTCGACCGTGAACTGCGGGACGGAGTGCTCCCGCATCAGCGCCTCCAGGTCCGGCCACACGCTGTAGGTGCGCTCGGCGAGGACGCCCTGCTGCTCGTTGAGTACCTCGTAGAGGATCATGACGCCCTGGTTGGGCAGGCCGACCTCGTAGGCGTCGGGGTACATCAGGGCCCAGCGGACGTCGCAGGATTTCCAGTCCTTGACCGTGGAGTTGAGCTCTCCGCCGACGTACTGGATCGGCTTCTGCACATGCGGGAGCAGAGCTTCGAGCTGCGGAAACACGGAAGACACAGACTCGGCGGCTTCGGCAGGCATCTCACGGGACCTTTGTGTGCTGACAGGGGGACCATCCAGCCTAACCCGGCGAGGACGCTCCCCCGTACCGCCTCCGTCCCCGGGCCCGGGGGCCCGGGGGCTCGGGGGCTCGGGGGCTCGGGGGCTCGGGCTCAGGCCGACATCGGTCTCTGCACGGTGATCGACTGGAGCAGCCCCACCGCTATCCAGACGGCGAACATGGAGGACCCGCCGTAGGAGACGAAGGGCAGGGGCAGGCCCGTGACCGGCATGATGCCGAGGGTCATGCCGACGTTCTCGAAGGTCTGGAAGGCGAACCACGCGACGATTCCGGCGGCGACGACCGTCCCGTACAGGTCGGGGGTGGAGCGGGCGATCCGGCAGGCGCGCCAGAGGACGACGCCGAGCAGGGCGATGATGAGGCCCGCGCCGAGGAAGCCGAGTTCCTCGCCGGCCACGGTGAAGACGAAGTCGGTCTGCTGTTCGGGGACGAACCGGCCGGTGGTCTGCGAGCCGTGGAAGAGGCCGGAGCCGGTCAGTCCGCCGGAGCCGATGGCGATGCGGGCCTGGTTGGTGTTGTAGCCGACGCCCGCGGGGTCGAGGGCCGGGTTGGCGAAGGCGGCGAAGCGGGCGATCTGGTAGTCGTCCAGGATGCCCAGCTGCCAGACCGCGAGCGCCCCGGCGGTGCCGGCGCCGAGCAGTCCGAAGACCCAGCGGTTGCTGGCACCGGAGGCGAGCAGCACGCCCAGCACGATGATGACCATGACCATGACCGATCCGAGGTCGGGCATGAGCATCACGATGAGCATCGGCACGGTGGCCAGGCCCAGGGCCTGGAGCACGGTGCGCTGGTCCGGGTGGGGCCGGTCCCCGGCGTCGACGCGGGCGGCCAGCAGCATCGCCATGCCCAGGATGATCGTGATCTTCACGAACTCCGAGGGCTGGAGGGAGAAGCCGCCGGGGAGTTTGATCCAGGAGTGGGCGCCGTTGATGGTCGAGCCGAGCGGGGTGAGCACCAGCAGGATCAGGAACACCGAGAAGCCGTACAGGACCGGTACTGCGGTGCGCAGGGCGCGGTGGCCGAGCCAGACGGTGGCGACCATCATGCAGAGCCCGATGCCGGTGTTCAGGAGGTGCCGGGTCAGGAAGTAGTACTGGTCGCCCTGGTTGAGTTCGGTGCGGTTGCGGGTCGCGGAGTAGACGAGCAGCGAGCCCATCAGGGAGAGGGCCACGGCGGCCAGCAGTATCGGCCAGTCGAGCCGTCGCGCCATGGAGTCCCGGGCGAAGAGCCGGGTCCAGCCGGCCTTCTCGGGTCCGTATCCGGAGACCTGGAAGCTGTTGGCCCCGGTCATGCGCGTGCCCTCCGGCCTCTTCCGTTTCCGCCCCGGGGGCCGCCGCGCCGTCGGCGCCTGCGGGTGTCGCGGTTCTCCCCGTTCTGGTTGGGCGTGGTCGCGCCCTGTTCCTGCTCCTCGACGGGGGCGTACTCCTCGTCCGGGGAGGCCTTCTCGTCGGGCTGGAGCTCCTTCACGACGTCCTTGGGCATCTTCGGGGAGAGGATGGTCCCGTCCGCCTTGATCTTCGGGAGCTTCGCCTGCGGCTGGGGCAGCAGCGCCTTCTTCTTGTCGATGTCGCCGTCGTCCGAGACGCCGTACAGCGCGTCGTAGATGTTGCGGACGGCGGGGCCCGAGGCGCCGGAGCCCGTACCGCCCTGGGAGATCGTCATGACGATCGAGTAGTCCTTGGTGTACGTCGCGAACCAGGACGTGGTCTGCTTGCCGTAGACCTCGGCGGTACCGGTCTTGGCGTGCATCTTGATCTTGTCCTGCGGCCAGCCGACCTGCGCGAAACGCCAGGCGGCGGTACCGCGGGTGGCGACGCCGGCGAGGGCCTCGTCCATCTTGGCGAGCGTGGTCCTGCTTATCGGCAGCTTGCCGTGCGCCGTGGGAGCGATCTCGTCGACCGTCTTGCCGTCGGGGCTGACGATCGCCTTGCCGATGCTCGGGTCGTAGAGGGTGCCGCCGTTGGAGATGGCCGCGTAGATGGTGGCCATCTGGATGGGGGTGACGAGGGTGTCGCCCTGGCCGATGGAGTAGTTGATGGCGTCACCGGCGCGCATCTTGTTGCCCTCCAGGCAGTTCTCGTACGCGATCTTCTCGACGTACGAGCCGTCCTTCTTGCCCGTCTTGCACCAGGCGTCCTTGTTGGCCTTCCAGTAGTCCTGCTTCCACTGGCGGTCGGGGACGCGGCCGGTGACCTCGTTGGGGAGGTCGATGCCGGTCCTGGCGCCGAGGCCGAACTGGTGGGCGGCCTTGTAGAAGAAGTCGTCGGGGTCCTTGGGCTTCATGCCGCCGTCCTTCTTCCACTCCTGGTGGGCCAGGCGGTAGAAGACGGTGTCGCAGGAGAGTTCCAGGGCGCGGCCGAGGCTGATCGGGCCGTAGCTGGCCGATTCGAAGTTCTTGAAGACCTGGCCGCCGACGTCGTAGGCGCTGGAGCAGTCGTAGTTGCCGTCGAAGTCGTAGCCTGCCTCGACGGCGGCGGCCGAGGAGACCACCTTGAAGATGGAGCCGGGGGCCGCCTGGCCCTGGGTGGCGCGGTTGAGCAGCGGGTAGTTGGAGTCCTTGCCGGTGAGCTTCTTGTAGTCCTTGGCGGAGATGCCGCCGACCCAGGCGTTGGGGTCGTAGTCGGGGTTGGAGGCCATGGCGACGACGCGGCCGGTCTTGGCCTCCATCACCACGACGGCGCCGGCGTCGGCCTCGTAGGTCCGGTTGGTGTTGCGGTCCATCTCCTTGCGGGCGGCCTTCATCGCCTCGTTCAGCTCGTACTCGGCGACCCGCTGGACGCGGGCGTCGATGCTGGTGACGAGGTTGGAGCCGGGGGTGCCCGGGTCGGCCTCGGCCTCGCCGATGACGCGGCCGAGGTTGTCGACCTCGTAGCTGGTGACGCCGGCCTTGCCGCGCAGTGCCTTGTCGTACTGGCGCTCCAGACCGGAGCGGCCGACCTGGTCGGAGCGCAGGAAGGGCGAGTCGGTGTCCTGGGCCTTCTGGAGCTCCTCGTCGGTGACCGGTGAGAGGTAGCCGAGGACCTGGGCGGTGTTGGACTTGCCGGGGGCGGCGTAGCGGCGTACGGCCATGGGCTCGGCGGTGATGCCGGGGAAGTCCTCGGCGCGCTCGCGGATCTGCAGGGCCTGCTTGACGGTGGCCTCGTCGGTGACGGGGATCGGCTGGTAGGGCGAGCCGTTCCAGCAGGGCTGGGGGGTCTCGGCGTCGCACAGCCGGACCTTGTCGATGACGTCCTGGGGCTTCATGCCGAGGACGCCGGCGAGCTTGGTGAGGACGGCCTTGCCGTCGTCCTTCATCTTCAGCAGGTCGGTGCGGGAGGCGGAGACGACGAGCCGGGTCTCGTTGTCGGCGAGCGCCACGCCGCGGGCGTCCAGGATCGAGCCGCGGGTGGCGGGCTGGACGACCTGCTGGACGTGGTTGCCGGAGGCCTCCTCGGCGTACTCGTCGCCCTGGCGGATCTGGAGGTACCAGAGCCGGCCGCCGAGGGTGGCGAGCAGGGAGAGGACGAGGATCTGGATGACGACGAGCCGGGTCTGGACGCGTGTGCTGCGGCCGGTCTCGGGGATGTTGGTCACTGCTGCCTCCCCCTCACGAGATGCGTGCTCCTTGTGTGCTGCGGTGTCGAAGGGCGCGGCCGCGCCGGCTCGTACTGCCGTGCCGCCCCGTGCCGCCGTGCGGGCCTGCGCTGCCGTGCCGCGCTGTGCCGCCGTGCCGGCTCGTACTGCCGCGTCGTCACAGCCGCTTGACCCCCTTGATGCGTCCGGCGCGGGCCACGCGCGCCCGGGCCGTCCTCGCCCGCAGCCCGCCGCGCTGTCCGCCGATGCGCAGGCCGGTGCCGCCGGAGAGCCAGCCGGAGGAGATGTCGGGGCTCTGGGCGGCGGTGTTGGTGTCGGCCAGCGGGTCGTTCTCGGCGCGCCGGGCGAGGGCCATGATGCCGGGGACGACGAAGGGCGCGAGCAGCAGGTCGTACAGGGCGGCCGTGAACAGCAGGCTGGGCAGGCCGACATGGCGGGCGGCGGTGTCGCCGACGAGGGCGCCGACGCCCGCGTAGAGCAGGGTGGTGCCGATGGCGGCGGCGACCACGACGACCATGGGGCCGGTGGCCGACCGGAGCCGCCCGTTGTCCGGTCTGGCGAGACCGGCGAGGTAGCCGATGACGCAGAGCACCAGGGCGTAGCGGCCGGCGGCGTGGTCGGCGGGCGGGGCGAGGTCGGCGAGGAGTCCGGCGCCGAAGCCGACGAGGGCGCCGCCCAGGTGGCCGTAGACCAGGGCGAGGCCGAGGACGGTGAGCAGCAGCAGGTCGGGGACGGCGCCGGGCAGGTGGAGGCGGGCGAGGACGCTCACCTGGATCACCAGGGCGACGACGACCAGGGCGACGGACAGCAGGATCCGGTTGACGCGCATGGGGTGAAAGCTCCTACTGCTCGGTCTGCTCGTTCTGCTCTGTCTGGTCGTTCTGCTCTGTCCGGCCGTTCTGCCCGGTGGCGTCGTTCTGTCCGGCCTCGTCGTTCTGTGCCTGGCCCTCGGGGTCGGCTCCGGCGGACGGGGTGGCCGTCACCGTCACGGTCGGCGTGGGCTTCGGCTTCGTCTTGTCCGGGAGCACCGTGTCGCGCGGGTCCTTCTGCGGTGCCTGGACGACGACGCCGACGATGTCGAGCTTGGTGAAGCCGACGAACGGTGTGACCTCGAGGGTGCGGGTCAGGTCGCCGCCGTTGGGGTCGACGCGGGAGACGGTGCCGACGGGCACGCCGGGCACGAACGGCTTGTCGGCCTGGGAGCCGAAGGTGACGAGGCGGTCGCCCTTCTTGACGTCGGCCTTGCCGTTGAGCAGTTCGACGCGCAGGGGGCGGCTGCCCTGGCCGGCGGCGAAGCCGAGTTCGTCACTGGCCTCCATCCGGGTGCCGACGGTGAAGTCCGGGTCGTTGGCGAGCAGCACGGTGGCGGTGTTCGGGCCGACGGTGGTCACGCGTCCGACGAGGCCGTCGCCGTTGAGTACGGTCATGTCGCGCTCGATGCCGTCGTTGGCGCCGGCGTCGATGGTGATCGTCCAGGAGAAGCCCTGGGCCGCTCCTATGGCGATGACCTGGGCACCCTTGATGCCGTACTGGCCGGCCCCGGCGAGCCCGAGCATCTTGTCGAACTGCCTGAGCCGGCTGCGGCCGCGCTCGTCGCTGCCGAGCCTCGCCTTCAGAGCGGCGTTCCGCGTCTCCAGTGCGGCGAGCCGGTCGTGCCGGTCGCCGGAGTCGCGGATCGCGGAGACCGCGTTGCCGACCGGATCGACGGCGGACGACACCCCGTTCTCGATCGGGCCGAAGACGGTGGCCGCGGCCTGCCGGGCACCGTCGACCGGTGAGTCCTCCCCGCCGCGGATGTCCACCGTGATCAGTGCGAACGCGATGGCGATCAGCAGCACCAGGAGCAGCCGGCTCTCTTTCGTGTCCCTCACGTGCGGCGGCCGTGCCTTCCTCGTCGAAATTCGGCAATCTCGGAATGTACGTGGCGGTGTTCTGGAATTGAGTTGATTCGGTACGTCGGGTGCGTGCGGCGCATCGGGCACTTCACGCACGTCCGGTACGGGAACCCTCTATATCAACGATCCGCCGCACGAGAGGAGATCGTCTCGTACGGCGGAACCGAAGCGTTACGTCATCGGCGCGGCGAGGCGTCCAGCACCTGCTGGAGTGCCTCGAACTCCTCGACGCACTTGCCGCTGCCGAGGGCGACGCTGTCGAGCGGGTCCTCGGCGATGTGGATCGGCATTCCGGTCTCCCGGCGCAGCCGTTCGTCGAGTCCGCGCAGCAGCGCGCCGCCGCCGGTCAGGACGATGCCCCGGTCCATGATGTCGCCGGACAGCTCCGGCGGACACTTGTCGAGGGTCGTCTTGACGGCGTCGACGATCGCGTTGACCGGCTCCTCGATCGCCTTGCGCACTTCGGCGGCGGAGATGACGACGGTCTTGGGCAGTCCGGAGACGAGGTCCCGGCCGCGGATTTCGGTGTGCTCGTCGGAGTCGAGGTCGTACGCCGAACCGATCGTGATCTTGATCTGTTCGGCCGTGCGCTCACCCAGCAGAAGGCTGTACTCCTTCTTCACGTGCTGGATGATCGCGTTGTCCAGCTCGTCACCCGCGACGCGGATGGACTGGGCGGTGACGATGCCGCCGAGCGAGATGACCGCGACCTCCGTCGTGCCGCCGCCGATGTCCACCACCATGTTGCCCGTGGCCTCGTGGACCGGCAGGCCGGAGCCGATGGCCGCGGCCATGGGCTCCTCGATGATGTGCACCTGTCGGGCGCCGGCCTGGGACGACGCCTCGATGACGGCGCGGCGCTCGACGCCGGTGATGCCCGAGGGCACACAGACGACGACCCGCGGACGAGCCAGATACCGCCGCTTGTGGATCTTCAGGATGAAGTAGCGGAGCATCCGCTCGGTGATCTCGAAGTCGGCGATGACGCCGTCCTTCAGCGGGCGCACGGCAACGATGTTGCCGGGCGTGCGCCCGATCATCTTCTTCGCTTCGGCGCCGACCGCGAGGATGCCACCGGTGTTGGTGTTGATCGCGACGACGGACGGCTCGTTGAGTACGATCCCGCGACCCCTGACGTACACCAGCGTGTTGGCGGTCCCGAGGTCGACAGCCATGTCACGGCCGATGAACGACATTGAGTTCCCCATCAGGATTCGGCTGGCCTTCCCGGGAGCTTTTGAGGGCTTTTCAGGTAGGCGAGGTGGGTGCAGTGACGCGTGGAGGCTTCCATCGTAGACGCGCTTTCGCGAACACTGCGCGAGGGTCTTCGCCATTGTCAGCAGATGGCGCATCGCCTCGCTTGTGGAGACGGGCCAACGGTGGGATCCGTTCCCCCGAACAGGCGCGCATATGCCACAGGGCGGTCGCTTCTACGCGACCGCCCTGGTCCACCGCGAACCATTCGACTGACGCGGCGTCAGAAAAAAGTCCGCTCCGGCGTGTCCGGAAGGAGGCTCAGACGCGGCCCGGGAAGAAGATCTTCAGCTCGCGCTCGGCGGACTCCTCGGAGTCGGAGGCGTGGATCAGGTTCTCGCGGACGATCACACCGAAGTCCCCGCGGACGGAGCCGGGCGCCGCGGCGATCGGGTCGGTCGGACCGGCCAGCGCGCGCACGCCCTCGATGACCCGCTCGCCCTCGACGACCATGACGACGACCGGACCGGACGACATGAACTCGACCAGCGGCTCGTAGAAGGGCTTGCCCTTGTGCTCGCCGTAGTGCTGCTCCAGCGTCTCGGTGTCCAGGGTGCGCAGTTCCAGCGCGGTGATCTGCCAGCCGGCCTTGCGCTCGATACGGCTGATGATCTCGCCGGTCAGGCCACGACGGACGGCGTCGGGCTTGAGGAGGACGAGGCTGCGCTGGGTCACGAGGGGCTCCCTTGGAGAGGTGCGGGTGTGCGGGTGATGACTGAGGTTACCGGGCGTGTCGCGACGCCCGTCACGCAGCGTCAGGTGGTGACGGGCGACGACGGTCGGCCACGCTCGGCGTCGGGAGCCGTCCGGTCTCGCCGGTCCCCGTCAGGCCGCGTCGGGCGCCGTGGCCTCGGCCTGCGCGGCGAACCTCGCCTTCGCCTCGTCGATCTTCCGCCCGTAGTGCACGGATGCCCACCACAGGGCGCCGAAGACCGCCCCGAGGAAGAACATGGTCGGCACCACGAAGCCGGAGGCGATCAGGGCGATCTGCAGGGCCCAGCCGAAGGCGACACCGCCGGGGCGGGTCACGAAGCCGCACAGCATCACGCACAGGAACATCGCGATACCGCTGACCGTCCACACCGTCCCCACGGACAGGTCCGGGTCCTTCATGGCGACCAGACCGGCGAAGCCGATCACGAAGAACTCGCCGATCAGAGTCGAAGCACAGAGCGTACGCACGGTTTCTAGCCCCTTCCGAGGAGCAGTCGGGCCTCGCCGACGGTGATGACGGAACCGGTGACGAGCACACCGCCGCCCGCGAACTCGCCCTCCTCCTCGGCCAGCGTGATCGCGGCCTCCAGGGCGTCCGGCAGCCGCGGCTCGACCTGGACGCGGTCCTCGCCGAACACCTCCACGGCGATGCCCGCCAGCTCGTCGGCGTCCATCGCGCGGTGGCTGGAGTTTTGGGTGACGACGACCTCGGCGAAGACCGGCTCGAAGGCCTCGAGCAGCCCCCGTACGTTCTTGTCACCGCTGGCGCCGACCACACCGATGAGCCGGCTGAACTGGAAGGCCTCCCCGACCGCCTCGGCGGTGACCCGGGCGCCGGCCGGGTTGTGCGCGGCGTCGAGGACCACGGTCGGCGAGCGCCGCACCACCTCCATCCGCCCCGGCGAGGCGACGGCGGCGAAGGCCTTGCGCACGGTGTCGACGTCCAGCGGCTCGGGGCGCTGCGCGCCGACGCCGAAGAACGCCTCGACGGCGGCCAGCGCGACCGCCGCGTTGTGCGCCTGGTGGGCGCCGTGCAGCGGCAGGTAGACCTCCGTGTACTCGCCGCCGAGCCCGCGCAGGGTCATCAGCTGCCCGCCGACGGCGACCTCCCGCGCGACGACGCCGAACTCCAGCCCCTCGCGGGCCACCGTGGCGTTGACTTCCACGGCCTTCTTCAGCATCACCTGCGCCGCGTCCACCGGCTGCTGAGCCAGGATCACGGTGGCGTCCTGCTTGACGATGCCGGCCTTCTCGACCGCGATCTCGCCGGGCGTCTCACCCAGGCGGTCGGTGTGGTCCAGGTCGATGGGGGTGACGACGGCGACGTCCCCGTCGATGACGTTGGTGGCGTCCCAGGAGCCGCCCATCCCGACCTCGACGACGGCCACGTCGACGGGCGCGTCGGCGAAGGCCGCGTACGCCATGCCGGTCAGCACCTCGAAGAAGGACAGCCGGTACTCCTGCCGCGCGTCGACCATCTCGACGTACGGCTTGATGTCCTCGTACGTCTCGATGAACCGCTCGGCGGAGATCGGCGCCCCGTCCAGGCTGATGCGCTCGGTGACCGACTGCACGTGCGGCGAGGTGTACCGCCCGGTGCGCAGTTCGAAGGCGCCGAGCAAAGCCTCGATCATGCGGGCGGTGGAGGTCTTGCCGTTGGTCCCGGTGATGTGGATGGAGGGGTACGCGCGCTGCGGCTCGCCCAGCACGTCCATCAGCGCGGCGATCCGGGCGACGGACGGCTCCAGCTTGGTCTCGCCCCAGCGGCTCGCCAGCTCCGTCTCGACGCCGCGCAGGGCCGCGTCCACCTCGGGGTCCTCCGGACGCCCGGGGATGTCGGCCTGCGGGGGGCCGCCCTGGGTGCGCAGGGTGCGGCTGCCTGCCTCGATGACGGCGAGGTCGGGGTCGCGGGTGGTCTCCGCCGCGATGATCTCGTCGAAGGAGTCGGTGGGGTCTGGCTGGTCGTTCTCGCCGGGGATGTCACTCACGGGCACCAGTCTACGTACCCGCTCCCCGGGAGCGGTCGTGCCTGCGAAGCGGCACGGGCGGGCGCGGCGGCACCCCGTCGGCGCCGGGTGCGCGACCCGCCCCGCGGCGGCCGAAGGCCCCGGGAGCCGAGCGGGCTCCCGGGGCCTTCACCGACGGGGCCCGGAGGCCTACGCCTGCGGCAGCTTCTCCAGCTGGGCCTGGATGCGGGCGATGTCCTCGTCCGCCTTCACCAGCCGGCCCCGGATCTTGTCCACGACGTGATCCGGCGCCTTGGCGAGGAACGCCTCGTTGCCGAGCTTGGCGCCCGCCTGGGCCTTCTCCTTCTCGGCGGCGGCGAGGTCCTTGGCCAGCCGCTTGCGCTCGGCGGCGAAGTCGATCACACCCGAGAGGTCGAGGGCGACCTCGAACCCGGCGACCGGCAGCGTCGCCGTCGCCGCGAAGGACCCGCCCTCCGGCTGGAGCCGCAGCAGCTGCCGGACGGCCGCCTCGTGGGCCGCGAGAGCGCTGCCCTCCAGGGTCAGCCGGGCCGGAACCCGCTGGCCGGGCTGGAGCCCCTGGTCGGCGCGGAAGCGGCGGACCTCGGTGATCACCGACTGGACGGTCTCGATCTCCCGCTCGGCGCCGGCGTCCCGGAAGCCCGAGTCGGACGGCCAGGAGGCGATCACGACCGACTCACCACCGGTGAGGGTGGTCCACAGGGCCTCCGTGACGAAGGGGACGACCGGGTGCAGCAGCCGCAGCGTCACGTCCAGGACCTCGCCGAGGACGCGCTTGCTGACCTCGGCGGGCTCGCCGCCCGCCTGGAAGGTGGTCTTGGACAGCTCGACGTACCAGTCGAAGACCTCGTCCCAGGCGAAGTGGAACAGGGCGTCGGACAGCTTCGCGAACTGGTAGTCCTCGTAGTACGCGTCGACCTCGGCGACGACCGAGTTGAGGCGGGAGAGGATCCACCGGTCCGTGGACGACATCCGCGAGGCGTCGGGCAGCGGGCCCTCGACCGTCGCGCCGTTCATCAGCGCGAAGCGGGTGGCGTTCCAGATCTTGTTGGCGAAGTTGCGCGAGCCCTGGACCCAGTCCTCGCCGATGGGGACGTCGACGCCCGGGTTGGCGCCGCGCGCGAGGGTGAAGCGGAGCGCGTCGGAGCCGTACTTGTCCATCCAGTCCAGCGGGTTCACCACGTTTCCGAAGGACTTGGACATCTTCTTGCCGTTCTGGTCACGGACCATGCCGTGCAGGGCGATGGTGTGGAACGGCGGGGTGCCGTCCATCGCGTAGAGGCCGAACATCATCATCCGGGCGACCCAGAAGAAGAGGATGTCGTAGCCGGTGACCAGGACGGAGTTCGGGTAGAACTTCGCGAGCGACTCGGTCTGCTCGGGCCAGCCGAGGGTGGAGAACGGCCACAGGCCGGACGAGAACCAGGTGTCCAGCACGTCGGAGTCCTGATACCAGCCCGCGCCGCTCGGCGGTTCCTCGTCGGGGCCGACGCAGACGACCTCGCCGTCGGGGCCGTACCAGACGGGGATGCGGTGGCCCCACCACAGCTGGCGCGAGATGCACCAGTCGTGGAGGTTGTCGACCCAGTCGAAGTAGCGCTTCTCCATCTCCTGCGGATGGATCTTGACGCGTCCGTCGCGGACGGCGTCACCGGCCGCCTTCGCGAGCGGACCGACCTTGACCCACCACTGCATGGACAGGCGCGGCTCGATGGTGGTCTTGCAGCGCGAGCAGTGGCCGACGGAGTGGACGTAGGGCCGCTTCTCGGCGACGATCCGGCCCTCCGCGCGCAGCGCGGCGACGATGGCGGAGCGGGCCTCAAGACGGTCGAGGCCCTGGAAGGGGCCGTGGGCGGTGATGACGGCGTGCTCGTCCATGACCGCGACGGCGGGCAGGTCGTGGCGCCGGCCGATCTCGAAGTCGTTCGGGTCGTGGGCGGGCGTCACCTTGACGGCGCCGGTGCCGAACTCGGGGTCGACGTGCTCGTCCGCGACGACGGGGATCGAACGGCCGGTCAGCGGCAGCTTGATGAGCTTGCCGACGAGGTGCCTGTAGCGCTCGTCCTCGGGGTGGACGGCGACGGCCGTGTCACCGAGCATGGTCTCCGCGCGGGTGGTGGCGACGACGATCGTCTCGTCCCCCTCCCCGTACTTCATGGAGACCAGCTCGCCGTCGTCGTCCTGGTACTCGACCTCGATGTCCGAGATGGCCGTCAGACACCTCGGGCACCAGTTGATGATGCGCTCGGCGCGGTAGATCAGCTCGTCGTCGTAGAGCCGCTTGAAGATGGTCTGGACGGCCTGGGAGAGGCCCTCGTCCATCGTGAAGCGCTCACGGGACCAGGCGACGGCGTCGCCGAGGCGGCGCATCTGGCCGCCGATCTGCCCGCCGGACTCGCTCTTCCACTGCCAGACCCGCTCGACGAAGGTCTCCCGGCCGAGGTCGTGCCGGGACCTGCCCTCCTTGGCCAGCTCCCGCTCGACGACGTTCTGCGTGGCGATGCCGGCGTGGTCCATGCCGGGCTGCCACAGCGTCTCGAAGCCCTGCATGCGCTTGCGGCGGGTGAGCGCGTCGATGAGCGTGTGCTCGAAGGCGTGCCCGAGGTGCAGGCTGCCGGTGACGTTCGGCGGCGGGATGACGACGGTGTACGGCGGCTTGTCGCTCTTCGCGTCGGCCTCGAAGTAACCCCGTTCCACCCAGCGCTCGTACAGCTGCCCCTCTACCTCGGCCGGCGTGTACTGGGTCGGCAGTTCGGTGGTGGGCGCTGGCTGCGGCTGCTGAGAGTTCTCGGTCACGGGGGTCAGTTTACGGGCGTCACGACCCTGTCCCGAAACGCGTTTCGTTCGTAACGGTGCGGCCCCCGGTGACCTGCGCACGCCAGGTCTGGGTGAGGATGTCGGGACCACGTAGACATCTGGAGGGGAACCCAGGAATGAGTCACAACCAGCCGGGCCCGTACGGCGGACAACCTCAGCAGCCCGGACCACACGGCCAGCAGGGCCCGTACGGGCAGCCGGGGCCGTACGGCCAGCAGCCGCCGCAGGCTCCCCAGCCCGGCTATGGCTACCCCCAGCAGACGCCTCCCCCGCAGCCGGGCTACGGCTACCCGCCCCAGCCCCAGCCCCAGCAGGGCGGCGTCCCGCCGCAGACCCCTCCCTACGGCCAGCAGCCCCCGTACGGTCAACAGCCTCCCTACGGCCAGCAGCCGCCGGGCCAGCCGCCGTACGGCATGGCGCAGCCCCCGGCGCCGGGCGGCGGCAAGAAGAAGGCCGGTCTCGTCATCGGCGCGGTGGCGGTCGTGGCGGCGATCGGCGTGGGCGCGTACTTCGTGCTGGGCGGGGGCGGCGGCGCGGGCGGCCTGGAGGACGACGGCGCGCACAAGCTGACGACGCCGGCCACGGTCCTCACGGACTACAAGCGCGCCAGCGAGGAGGGCGCCGAGTCGGACAAGGACACCGTCGAGGACCTGAAGAAGAGCGGGGTCGAGGACGGCACGAGCGTGACCGGCTTCTACACCACGGCCGACCTGACCGGTTACGACCCCTCGGACCCGAGCACCGCGCCCGACGCCGCCGAGATGGCGACGGCCAAGGGGATCACCTACATCGGTGCCTACGGGAAGATCTCCGAACCGGAGGCCGTACTCGACAAGTTCTTCGCCGAGTTCAAGAAGGAGTCCGAGAAGAACGCGTCCTCCAAGTCGGAGACCGGCGGTGGCGGCGAGATCGTCGGCGAGCCCGAGTCGGTCGACCTGGACGGCGCGGCCATGAAGTGCCAGGGCGTCAAGGGCAAGAACCCGGTCACCAAGAAGCAGAAGACCGACTGGATCTGCGCCTGGGCCGACTACAGCACGATCGCGCTGGTCTCCCCCGGTGACGCCACCAAGGGCGTGACGAAGGACGTGGCCGTCGACATCACCACCAAGCTCCGCAAGGAGATCCGCGTCAAGGCCTGACGCCGCGCGCGACCCCGCGCGACGTCGCATGGCATCGCATGACATCGCATGACATCGCATGACATCGAAGGGGCCCCGGTCGGTCGACCGGGGCCCCTTCGTCGTTCGTGCCACGTACGGGACGGGCGGGCGGCGGCGGTTACGCCGTCTTCTGCTCGCCCGGGCCGCGCCCCCGCGAATCCCGGGGGATGAGCGTCGGGTTGACGTTGGAGAGGACCACGTCGGCCGTGATGACGACGCGGGCGACGTCCTTGCGGGAGGGGACCTCGTACATGACGCCCTGGAGGACTTCCTCCATGATGGCGCGAAGGCCGCGAGCGCCGGTCTGGCGGAGGATGGCCTGGTCGGCGATGGCTTCCAGGGCCTCTCGCTCGAAGTCCAGCTCCACGCCGTCGAGTTCGAAGAGGCGCTCGTACTGCTTGACGAGCGCGTTGCGCGGCTCGACCAGGATCTGGAGGAGCGCCTCGCGGTCGAGGTTGTGGACCGAGGTGATGACGGGCAGGCGGCCGATGAACTCGGGGATCATGCCGAACTTGACCAGGTCCTCCGGCATGACCTGCTCGAACTGGTCCTTGGACTCGATCTCCCGCTTGGAGCGGATCTGCGCGCCGAAGCCGATGCCCTTGGCGCCGGCCCGGCCCTCGATGATCTTCTCCAGGCCCGCGAAGGCGCCGCCCACGATGAACAGGACGTTCGTCGTGTCGATCTGGATGAACTCCTGGTGCGGGTGCTTGCGGCCGCCCTGGGGCGGGACCGAGGCCGTGGTGCCCTCCAGGATCTTCAGCAGGGCCTGCTGAACGCCCTCGCCCGACACGTCGCGCGTGATGGAGGGGTTCTCACTCTTCCTCGCGACCTTGTCGATCTCGTCGATGTAGATGATCCCGGTCTCGGCCTTCTTGACGTCGTAGTCGGCGGCCTGGATCAGCTTGAGCAGGATGTTCTCGACGTCCTCGCCGACGTACCCCGCCTCGGTGAGCGCCGTGGCGTCGGCGATCGCGAACGGAACGTTCAGCATGCGCGCCAGGGTCTGGGCGAGGAGGGTCTTGCCGGAGCCCGTGGGGCCCAGCAGGAGGATGTTGGACTTCGCCAACTCGATGGCGTCCTCGCGGCCCTGGGCGCCGCCGTTCTCACCGGCCTGGACCCGCTTGTAGTGGTTGTACACAGCGACGGAGAGGGCCTTCTTGGCCGCCTCCTGGCCGACCACGTAGCCCTCGAGGAACTCGTAGATCTCGCGGGGCTTCGGGAGTTCCTCCCAGCGCACCTCGCTGGTCTCCGCCAGCTCTTCCTCGATGATCTCGTTGCAGAGGTCGATGCACTCGTCGCAGATGTACACACCGGGCCCTGCGATGAGCTTCTTGACCTGCTTCTGGCTCTTCCCGCAGAACGAGCACTTGAGCAGATCTCCGCCGTCACCGATGCGTGCCACGGTGTGCTTCCCCTTCGCCTGGGAGACTCCTGGACGTCGACGTCACGTCAACGTCCAGCGGACTCCTGGTGCTGCCTTATGTCCGACGGTACCTTGCCGGGCCCCTCGTCCGGGCCCCCCTTGGCACGGTTCGCTTTGACGTGAACCGCGTCAAACCGTGCCAAGGAGCGGCAGACGATACAGCCTCCCGCCTAGCGGAGAGAGGAGTTGTCCATCTTCCGGGTGGTGATGATCTGGTCGATCAGTCCGTAGCTGAGTGCGTCCTCGGCCGTGAGGATCTTGTCGCGCTCGATGTCCTCGCGGATCTTCTCGACCGGCGTGGTGGAGTGCTTGGCCAGCATCTCCTCCAGCTGCGAACGCATCCGGAGGATCTCGTTGGCGGCGATCTCCAGGTCGGAGACCTGGCCGCGGCCGGTCTCGCTGTACGGCTGGTGGATCAGCACGCGGGCGTTCGGGAGCGCCATGCGCTTGCCCGGCGTGCCGGCGGCGAGCAGGACGGCGGCGGCGGAGGCGGCCTGGCCCATGCAGACCGTCTGGACGTCCGGCTTCACGTACTGCATCGTGTCGTAGATGGCCGTGAGCGCCGTGAAGGAGCCGCCGGGGCTGTTGATGTAGACCGAGATGTCCCGGTCGGGGTCCATCGACTCCAGGCACAGCAGCTGCGCCATGACGTCGTTGGCGGAGGCGTCGTCGATCTGGACGCCGAGGAAGATCACGCGCTCCTCGAAGAGCTTCGCGTACGGGTCGTACTCGCGCACGCCCTGCGAGGTGCGCTCGACGAAGCGCGGGATCACGTAGCGGGACTCGGCGGACGGGCCGGTGTACTCGGCACGCGAGCGGTCGTACAGACCGCTGCCGGGGAAGTCGTTCACAGTGTCTCCTGGAAAGGGGCTGAGGCGGTCGGCCGGGGGCTGGCTGGGGCGCGCTGGGACCCCCGCTGGGGGCCGCAGAGGGCTCAGGCCCCGGTGCCGCCGCCGCCCGGCATACCGGCGGCCGTCGTCATCACGTCGTCGATGAGGCCGTACTCCTTGGCCTCGAAGGCGTCGAACCAGCGGTCGCGGTCCGAGTCGCGGGTGATCTGCTCGATCGTCTGGCCGGTGTGCTGGGAGGTCAGCTCGGCCATGCGCTTCTTGGTGTGCAGCAGCCGCTCGGCGTGGATCTTGATGTCCGAGGCGGAACCGGCCAGGCCGGCCGAGGGCTGGTGGATCAGGATCTCGGCGTTCGGCAGCGCGAAGCGCTTGCCGGGGGTGCCCGCGCTGAGCAGGAACTGACCCATGGAGGCCGCCAGGCCCATGGCGATGGTCACCACGTCGTTCTTGATGTACTGCATGGTGTCGTAGATCGCCATGCCGGCCGTGATCGAACCGCCGGGGCTGTTGATGTACAGGTAGATGTCCTTCTCCGGGTCGGAGGCAAGGAGCAGCAGCTGTGCGGTGATCTTGTTGGCGATGTCGTCGTCGACCGGCTGGCCGAGGAAGATGATCCGCTCGCCGAGCAGTCGGTTGTACACCTGGTCACCGAGGCCGCCACCGATGGAGGGCTCGCCGGCGGCTGAGGGCATCAGATTCGTCACGTATCCACCTGCTCGTCTTACGACGGCGCCGGGGCCGTCTCACGTTTCGCTGCGGGGCTGGAGCCGCTTTCGGGGACTCCCCTGCCCTCGTATTCATGGACCCTAACGCGGTGACCCTGCGGTGCCATCCCGGTTCCGCGGGTGTTCGCCGGGGGCGTAGAGCTCCGCGGGGGGCGGTTGCGGCGCTCGCCGTCGCGCTGCGCGCTCGTCGCCGGGTGCGGACCCATTGTGGTTGCTCGCGCGGTTAGCCGCACCTGCGGCTGGGCTTTCCGGCCGTATGCCGAAACGGGCCCCGGCGTCAGACGTCCGGGGCCCGTTCCACATCCGTCGGGGGACGGCGCGAGGGATCAGCCCTCGGTCTTCTCCCCGGCCTTGTCTTCACCGGACTCGGTGGACCCGGTGGAGTCGGCGGACTCGGTGGAGTCGGCGGCGGCCTCGGTGGCCTCCGTCTCCTCGTCCTCCTCGTCGTCCAGGTCGACGATCTCGCCGTTGGTGTCCTTGACCGTGGCCTTCTCGACCACGGCGGCCAGGGCCTTGCCGCGGGCGACCTCGCCGACGAGGAGCGGGACCTGGCCCTGCTCGACGACGGCCTGGGCGAACTGGTCGGGGGACATGCCGGAGGAGGCGGCGCGGCGCATGAGGTGCTCGGTCAGCTCTTCCTGGCTGACGTTGAGCTTCTCCAGCTTGACCAGCTCGTCGAGGACGAACTGGGTCTTGATGCCCTTGACCGCGGCCTCGCGGGTCTCGGTCTCGAACTCCTCGGCGGTCTTGCCCTGGAGCTCCAGGTACTTCTCGAGGTCGAGACCCATCTGGCCGAGCTGGTGGTGCTCGAGGTTGTGCTTGCGGGTGTTGACCTCGTCCTCGAGGAGCTTCTCGGGGACCGGGACCTCGACCAGTTCGAGCAGCTTGTCCAGGACGCGCTCCTGGGCCTGCGTGGCCTGGTCGTACTGCTTGGTGCTGGCCAGGCGCTTGCGGCTGTCGGCCTTCAGCTCCTCCAGCGTGTCGAACTCCGACGCGAGCTGCGCGAAGTCGTCGTCCAGCTCGGGCAGCTCGCGCGCGGCGACCTGGGTGACCTTGACGGTGACCTCGGCCTCCTTGCCGGCCGCCGAGCCGCCCTTGAGCTCGGAGGCGAAGGTGGCCTCGCCACCGGCCTCCAGGCCCTTCACGGCGTCGTCGATGCCGTCGAGCAGCTCGCCGGAGCCGATGGTGTAGGACACGCCGTCGGCGACGCCGTCCTCGAGGACCTCGCCGTCGACCTTGGCCCGCAGGTCCAGGGTGAGCACGTCGCCGTCCTCGGCGGCGCGCTCGACCGGGGAGGTGGAGGCGAAGCGCTCGCGCAGCTGCTCCACCGCCTTCTCGACGTCTTCGTCGCTGACCTCGACGGCGTCGACCTCGACCTCGATGCCGGAGTAGTCCGGGATCTCGATGGCCGGGCGGATGTCGACCTCGGCGGTGAAGTTCAGCGTCTCGCCGTCCTTCAGCTCCGTGATGTCGACCTCGGGCTGGCCGAGCGGGTTCAGCTCGGCCTCGTTGACCGCGTCGGTGTAGAACTTGGGAAGCGCGTCGTTGACCGCTTCCTCCAGCACCGCACCGCGGCCGAACCGCTGGTCGATGATCCGGGCCGGGATCTTGCCCTTGCGGAAGCCCTTCACCGTGACCTGCTGGTTGATCTTCTTGTACGCCGCGTCGAGGCTGTCCTTGAGCTCCTCGAAGGGCACCTCGACAGTGAGCCGAACCCGGGTCGGGTTCAGGGTCTCCACGGCGCTCTTCACGGTTCGGTCTCCTTGGTGGCTGACTTCTTGGGTTCTGCCGGAACCAGAGGGTGTCCGGCAGGTTTCGCCGCCCGGAGACTTCAGACGCTGAGACACACGGGCGTGCAGCTTGCATAGTAACGGCAGCGACTACACGGCCCAAAAGGCGATCACTCGTGCTCGTCGAGTCGATCGGCGATGGGTGGTCGATGATGGTCGGGGTGGCGGGATTTGAACCCACGGCCTTCCGCTCCCAAAGCGGACGCGCTACCAAGCTGCGCCACACCCCGTCTGGTGCGACACGTAGGGTACATGCCGCCGGGCACCGGGGGCCTCAGAGTTTCCCGCGCGTCCGTGAAGGTCCGGCGCGGACCGGAAGGGGTGTGCGGTGAGGGGTGGCGACCCGCTAGGATGCCTGCAGTGCCGCGGTCACCGACCTGCGGCGCGCGGTGTGCGGGCGTAGCTCAATGGTAGAGCCCTAGTCTTCCAAACTAGCTACGCGGGTTCGATTCCCGTCGCCCGCTCCGAGAAGGCCTCCGGCCCGGTTCCCCCAGGGGATCGGGCCGGAGGTCTTCGTGCGGGTCCGGGACCGGAACGCGCGGCCTAGAACTGGATCGAGTTGACCATGTCGGCTATCGAGTCCAGGAAGCGCTGGATGTCGTCGGCCATGCCGGTCGAGGCCAGGAAGAAGCCGAAGAGGACCGCGACGATCGCCGGCCCCGCCTTGATGGAGCCTCCCCGCAGCAGCACCACCAGGATGATCGCCAACAGCAGCACCACTGACAGTGAAATGGCCACAACTGATCACACCCTAGGTCGGTCCGCTCCCGGCCCGGAGGTGCGGCACCGCACACCCCCGCCAGGACCATCGTGCCACCAACCGGGCCCCGCTATGCGGCGGGTGACACATCGTCCGGCCGGCTCGCCGGACGGCACGCTCCCCGCGCACGCGGGCGCACCCACCATCACACCCCGCACAGAATTTCGACAGGACACCCGTACGGGGAATTCCGGCCATTTCGTTTCCATGCCCACACAAGGCGTTCGCAGGTAATTCGAATTGTCGTGGGGGACACACCGGCGGAGACATCGGCGGGCACCTCCGCGAGCCCATCACAGGGAGATCACAGAGGGATCACAGGGTCCCCCCGGAGGTCCTTGAGTGCGTTGAAGTGGACATTCAGTGAGGTCACCCTTCGGGCTTGTGCGGTTTTTAGTCACGATGAGTCGTGACAAGTGGGGGCGGTGAGTGGCGCCTCTGTCGACGGCGCCGCTCGCGGGTCGTCGGGGCCCTCACGCGACCGTGGGGCCGATTTCCCGGAATACGGAGGCAGCCACAAGGCACTCGGGACGCGAATGCAGGAATGACGTCGAGGGTTTTACGGAATCACGCGGGTAACGCTAGGGTGCCTCAGATGTTCTACGCTGCCTCGTCCCCCGTCAGAGCAGCGAGGTCCCGTGACAACTCGCCGGGTTTTCGGCGGGGGGTTGCATGACTAGCTCGCTGCGACCTCACGGCGACCGGAAGCCGCCGTCCCCACCGGATCAGCAGACCCAGCGGTCACGGCAGTCGGCGCGCGCCCCGTCGGCCCGGCAGCGCGACGCGTTCTTCGACAACGCCAAGTACCTGGCGATCGTGCTGGTCGGTGTGGGGCACGCCTGGGGACAGATCCTGGACGGGAACCCGGCCGTGGAGGCCTGCTACCGGGTTCTGTACACGTTCCACATGCCGGCGTTCATCGTCGTCTCCGGCTACTTCTCGCGCGGTTTCGATCTGAGCCCTCGGCGCGTCAAACGGCTGATCACCGGTGTCGCCGTCCCGTACCTCGTATTCGAGGTCGCCTACACGCTGCACCGCCGCGCCGGCGAGGACCCGCAGAGCGACTTCAGCCTGCTGGATCCCACCTATCTTCTGTGGTTCCTGTGCGCGCTGTTCGTCTGGCGGCTGACCACCCCCGTCTGGCGGACGGTCCGTTGGCCGCTCCCGATCGCCCTGGCCATCGCCGCGCTGGCCTCCGTGACGCCGACCGTCGACAACGACCTGAACATGCAGCGGGTGCTGCAGTTCCTGCCGTGCTTCGTGCTGGGTCTGGTGCTGCGTCCCGAGCACTTCCGGCTGGTGCGGCGCCGCTCGGTGCGGCTCCTGTCCGTGCCGGTGGTCGCGGCGGCGCTGCTGATCGCCTGGTGGTCGGTGCCGCGCATGGAGACCGGCTGGTTCTACCGCAACGCCGCTGTGCAGGACACGGTCGCTCCCTGGTGGTCCGGGCCCGTCCTGACGCTCGCGCTCTTCGGTTGCTCCGTGGTGCTGACCGCGTGCTTCTTCGCCTGGGTGCCCGGCCGTCGCATGTGGTTCACGGCGCTCGGCGCCGGCACCATCTACGGCTATTTGCTGCACGGCTTCCTGGTGAAGGAGGGCACCTACGCGGGCTGGTTCGAGCATCCCGTCCTGGACCGGCCGCTCGGCGAGATCGGACTCACCGTCCTGGGCGCCGCCGTCATCACCCTGTTGTGCACCAAGCCCGTTCAGCGGGTCATGCGGTACGTGGTCGAGCCGAGGATGGACTGGGCCTTCAAGCGGGAACCCGGCGAGGCCGCCGGGGGCGGCGGGAAGGGGGAGAAGACCGAGGCTCGCGAGACGACCTCCACCGCACCCGCCGCACCCAGCGGCAGCGGCAGCGGCGAGAAGGTGTCCGTCTAAAACCGTGCATCACGATCAGCCCAGGCCGAGAAGTGCGCGCATCCGCGTGTACTTCTCGGTCAGCCGGGCGCGGGTGGCCTCGTCGAGGACGGCGAGCCGCGCGGGGTCGGCGTTGTGCGCCAGGTCCGCCTCCTTGACCAGCGGCGCGCCCGGGGTGGCGAGGATCCGCGCGGCGTACGCCTCGGGCGGCTCCCCCGCCCGCTTGGTGAGGGCGAGGACGATGTCCTTGGTACGGCGGCTCAGCGGCGCCTCGGACAGCCACTCCTCGGTCAGCGCGTCGTCCTCGACTGCGTCGTGCAGCCAGGCCGCCGCGATCTGTTCGTCGTCGCCGCCGCGCCGCCGCACACCCTCGGCGACGGCACGCAGATGTTCCGTGTAAGGCCGGCCCGCCTTGTCGGTCTGCCCGGCGTGGGCGGCGCGGGCGGCGGCCTCGGCCTCGGCCGGGGAGAGCGGCGGGACGGATGGCGGTGCGTCGGGCGCGGTGTCGTGGGGCATGGGGACCAGTGTGTCGGCGGAGGCCCTCAGTCCGCCATCGTCGCGGAGTGGGCCGTCGGGCCCTCCCGGCAGATCAGCAGCAGCGCCCGGTCGTCGTTGACGTCCTTGGCCACCGCCTCGATCAGATGCCAGGCGGCACCGTGGAAACCGCCGGCGACATAGCGGTCGGCCTCGCCGGTGAGGCGGTCCATGCCCTCGGCGATGTCCCGTTCGGAGGTCTCCACCAGGCCGTCCGTGAACAGCATCAGCACGTCCCCGGCTCGCAGTGAGCCCTTCACCTGGTCGAACTGCGCACCGTCGTACACGCCCAGGAGCGGTCCCTCGGCCGACTTCTCCTCCCAGCGGCCGGTGCCCGCGCTGAGCTGGAGCCCCGGGGGGTGTCCGGCGGAGTACAGCTCGTAGTCGCCGGAGTCGAGGTCGAGGACGAGGTGGATGGAGGTGGCGAAGCCCTCGTCCCAGTCCTGGCGGAGCAGGTAGCCGTTGGCGGCCGGCAGGAACGCGTGCGGGGGCAGGCTGCCGAGCAGTCCGCCGAAGGCACCCGACAGCAGCAGGGCGCGTGAGGCCGCGTCCATGCCCTTGCCGGAGACGTCGGTGAGGACCACCTCCAGCGTGCGGCCGCCGTTCGTGCGGGCCGCGACGACGAAGTCGCCGGAGAAGGACTGGCCGCCGGCCGGGCGCAGCGCCATCTCCCGGTGCCAGCCCTTCGGCAGCTGGGGCAGCTTGCTCTGGACGCGGATGCGTTCGCGCAGGTCGAAGAGCATGGTGCCGCCGCGCCGCCAGGGCACGCCGACCCGGCTGCGGAACTGGGCGACGAGGAGCCCGAAGAATCCGGAGGCCGCGACGACGAGGACCACGCCCGGGGTGACCCGGGCCGGGCCCTCGGTGTACGGGCCCAGCTGCACCGACTCCACGATCAGCGCGGTGGCCGCCGCCGCGTACAGGCCGAGCAGGCTCGCCGGGCGCAGCAGCAGGCCGCCCGCGACGATGGGCAGGACCAGTGCGGACGGTGAGCACCACACGGAGTTGACCATCGTGGTGGCGGCGATGACGGGGATCGTCAGCAGCAGTCCGGCGAGCGCGATCCAGTCCGAGCCGTCGCCGCGGAAGTAGTCGACGGCGGATCTGCGCACGCCGACGCGGGCCCGGTGCCACTGCTTCTTCCACCGGGCCGTGAACGTCTCGGCTTCCGCGCGCCGCTGTCGTCCTGCTGCCATTAGTTCGGGACCCTATCCATCGGACCGGCCACTTGGCACGGGAGGCCCCACTTGTCCCCCGTCCGAGGCCGGACTTCACAGTGAACTTCACGAACGGCCGTCGCGCCGCACCCCTGTCGAAATTCCCTCGCCCCTCTCCGTCCGGCCCTGGTACGCATGGTCCATGGAACGGTCCACGAGTGGTGCCGGCGGCATGACGACGATGGAGCCGCGGGCACTGCGGCGCGACGAGTGGGACACCTGGTACGGGACGCTGATCCGCGCCTTCGGCGGGGTGCCGGAGGCGGCCGAGGAGGTGGCGCTGTTCCGGGAGTTGACGCGGGTCGACCGCTCGATCGGTGTCTGGGACGGCGCGGAGTGCGTCGGCACGGCGGGGGCGTTCGGCTTCCGGATGACCGTGCCGGGCGGCGCACGGGTGGCCGCGGCGGGGGTGACGATGGTGGGCGTCGCCGCCACGCACCGGCGCCGGGGTGTCCTGACGTCGATGATGCGGCGGCAGCTGGACGACGTGCGGTCCTGGGGCGAACCGCTGGCCGTACTGACGGCCTCCGAGCCGGCTGTCTACGGCCGGTTCGGGTACGGCGCCGCGACCTTCCAGGCGAGTGCGGAGATCGACACGGGCCGGGTCCGGCTGTCGGTGCCGGCCGGCACGGACGACGTACGGCTGCGGTACGCGGCGCCCGCGGACGTGCTCGACGCGTGCGAGGCGGTGTACGCGCGACTGGTGCCCGGACGGCCCGGGATGCTGGCCCGGGTGCCCGGCTGGGAGCGGGTGGCGCTGCTGGACCCGGAGAGCGACCGGGCGGGGGCCTCGCCGCTGCAGTGCGTCGTCGCCCGGCGCAACGGCGAGGTCACCGGGTACGCGCGGTTCCGGGTGCGGCCGGCCTGGGGGGCCGAGGGAGCCCGGGGCACGGTGGTCCTCGACGACCTGGCCGGGCTTGACCCGGCGACCGGGGCGGCGCTGTGGCGCTTCCTGTTCGACGTCGACCTGACCTCCACCGTGGCGGTGCGGGGGCGGCCGGTCGACGAGGCGTGGCAGTACCAGGTGTCGGACATCCGGCGGTGCCGGCCGACGCTGCGGGACGGGTTGTACGTACGGCTGGTGGACGTGGGGGCGGCGCTCGCGGCGCGGGCCTACCAGGCGCCGGTGGACGTGGTGTTCGAGGTCGAGGACGCCTTCTGCCCCTGGAACGCGGGGCGTTGGCGGCTGAGCGGTGACGCGAAGGGGGCGTTCTGCGAGCGGACCTCCGACGCGGCGGATCTGGCCCTGTCCGTCCGGGAGTTGGGGGCGGCGTATCTCGGGGGTGTGAGTCTCGGTTCGCTCGGTGCGGCCGGGAGGGTGCGTGAGATACGGGCCGGGGCGCTGGCGGAGGCGTCGGTGGGATTCGGGTCGGACGTCGCGCCGTGGTTGCCGCACGGCTTTTGAGCGCGGGTTCCTACCGTTTCTGGCAGGTGGGGCACCAGAAGAGGTTGCGGGCGGCGAGGTCCGCGGTGCTGACCGGGCCGCCGCACAGGTGGCAGGCCTGGTGGGCCCGGCGGTAGACGTAGACCTCGCCGCCGTGGTCGTCGACGCGGGGTGGGCGGCCCATGGCCTCGGGGGTGTGTTCGGGGCGGACGGTGTCGATGCGGTTGTTCCGGACGCCCTCGCGCATGAGGCCGGTGAGGTCCTGCCAGATCGCGTCCCACTCGGCGGGGGTGATGTCCTTGCCGGGGCGGTACGGGTCGATGCCGTGGCGGAAGAGGACCTCGGCGCGGTAGACGTTGCCGACGCCTGCGATGACCTTCTGGTCCATGAGCAGGGCGGCGATGGTGCTGCGGCTGCGGGAGATCCGGCGCAGGGCGGCCCCGGGGTCGGCGTCGGGGCGCAGGGGGTCGGGGCCGAGGCGGTCGTGTATCGCCTGCTTCTCCGGGTCCGTGATCAGGGCGCAGGTGGCGGGGCCGCGGAGGTCCACGTAGGCGGTGTCGCCCGCGAGGCGGAGACGGACGGTGTCCGTGGGTGGGGGCGCGGGGGCGGGGCCGAAGGTGACCTTGCCGAAGAGACCGAGGTGGATGTGGACCCAGCCGGCGCCCCGGAAGCCGAGGAAGAGGTGCTTGCCGTGGGCGTCGGCGGTGTCCAGGACGGTGCCGTCGAGGAGGGCGGCGGAGCCCGCGAACTTGCCCTGGGGGCTGGTGACGTGGACTGCCGTCCGGGCGAAGGCGGCGGTGTAGTCCTTGGCCAGCCTGTGGATCGTGTGCCCCTCTGGCACGGGGGTGTCCTTTCCCGGGCTTGTGCCCGCGGGGTGTTCTTCGGGTGCGCGGGGTGTTCTTTCCGGGCCTTCGCCCACCGGCCCGCCCGACTCGGACGGCCGAAGGGCTCGACTCCCTCCGGGACTCCACGGGAGGGGTCCCTTTCGGGCCTTCGCCCACCGGCCCGCCCGACTCGGACGGCCGAAGGGCTCGACTTCCTCCGGGACGTCCCCGCCGGGCCCCGGCCGGGACCTAGCCCCCTGCACCCCTGTGGGGCCTGCTTCGCCGCCCGGCCTGCGGGGCTTGCCTCCCGTCCGGGCGGAGCGTCCTCGCCCGGCGGTCCCGCGCCCCACCCGGCGAAGCCTGTCCCGGACCGCCCTGCGGGCTTGCGTCCCACTCCGGCGAGACTGCACCCGCCGCCTGCGGCTTGCGTCCGCACTCGGCGCTCCTGCTTCTGCGCCGCGGGCTCCCGCTTCCGCCCGGCGGAGCCGTCCCGGCCCCGCGGACTTGCGGCTCCGCCCGGGGCGAAGTTCAGTCGCCACCCCGCAGACCCGCGCCCCCATCCCGGTCGAAGTACAGTCCCCACCCGCAGACCCGCGCCCCCACCGCGAGGCGGAGCCGTGTCCCCGCCCCCGCAGACCCGCGCCCGCACCGCGAGGCGGAGCCGTGTCCCCACCCCGCGGGCCCGTGTCCCCGCCCCGCGGGCCCGCGGTCCCGTCCGGCGGGGCGGGGCTCTCCGGGCTCTGCGGAGGGGCCGGCCCGGCGCCGGCGCTCGCGGCGCCGGGGGGTGGCCGTCGTACCGGCGGGTGCTACTGCTGCGGGTGGTGCGGCGGGACGGGCGGGAGGTCGCCCGTCGTTTCGTAGGACGTGAGCATGTCGATGCGGCGGATGTGGCGCTCGTCGCCGGAGAACGGCGTGGCGAGGAAGGTCTCGACGAACTTCGTCGCCTCCTCCCGCGTGTGCATGCGGGCACCGACCGCGACGACGTTGGCGTCGTTGTGCCGGCGGCCCAGCGACGCAGTCTCCTCGCTCCAGGCGAGCGCCGCGCGCACGCCCTTCACCTTGTTCGCCGCGATCTGCTCGCCGTTGCCGGAGCCGCCGATCACGATGCCGAGGGCGTCGGGGTCCGCGGCCGTCCCCTCGGCGGCGCGCAGGCAGAAGGGCGGGTAGTCGTCCTGGGCGTCGTAGAGGTGCGGGCCGCAGTCGACGGGCTCGTGGCCCGCCGCCTCGAGCCACTCGACGAGGTGGTTCTTGAGTTCGAAGCCCGCATGGTCGGAGCCGAGATACACGCGCATGGATCGAGTGTGACACGCGGGCCGTGGGGCGGACGCGTCGGGTATGGACCAGGAAAAGGACACGTAAAACTTTGGAATCTCAGGGAAGGCTCAAGTAACGATCCGGATTCAGAGGTTTCCGAATCCCTTCACCTCCGTTTCACTGGTCCGGCTCGTACACCGCTCGTACGGGAAAGTGCACGACCGGCGCAAAGGAAAGCCTCCCCCATGACTTCGCAGCCGACCCTGGCCAAGCCCGACGACGGGGCCCCGGGGCCCGGAGAACCCGCGTCCGGACTCCAGGCCGGGCTCAAGAACCGCCACCTCACGATGATCGCCATCGGCGGTGTCATCGGGGCAGGGCTGTTCGTGGGTTCCAGTTCGGGAATCGCCACCGCGGGACCCGGCATTCTCCTCTCGTACGCCCTCGTCGGCACGCTCGTGGTGCTGGTGATGCGGATGCTCGGGGAGATGTCGGCCGCCAACCCGACCTCGGGCTCCTTCTCCGCGCACGCCGACCGGGCGCTCGGGCCCTGGGCGGGGTTCTCCATCGGCTGGTTGTACTGGTTCTTCTGGGTCGTCGTGCTGGCCGTGGAGGCGACCGCCGGTGCCAAGATCCTCGAAGGGTGGATACCGGCCGTGCCCCAGTGGGGCTGGGCCCTGATCGTGATGGTCGTGCTGACCGCCACCAACCTCGCCTCGGTCGGCTCCTACGGGGAGTTCGAGTTCTGGTTCGCCGGGATCAAGGTCGTCGCGATCGGCGCGTTCATCGTCGTCGGCGGGCTGGCCGTGTTCGGGGTACTGCCCGGTGTGGACAGCGGTCGGGCGGGGCTGGGCAATCTGACCGAGCACGGCGGGTTCCTGCCGAACGGGCCCGGGGCCGTCCTCACCGGCGTACTGCTCGTCGTCTTCTCCTTCATGGGCAGCGAGATCCCCACGCTCGCCGCCGGCGAGTCCGAGGACCCGCAGCGGGCCGTCACCAAGGCGACCAACAGCATCATCTGGCGCATCGCCGTCTTCTACCTGGGCTCCATCTTCGTCGTGGTCGCCCTGCTGCCCTGGGACTCGCAGTCGATCATCGACAAGGGTTCGTACGTGGCCGCACTGGACTCGCTCGGCATCGCGCACGCCGGTCAGATCATGAACTTCATCGTCCTGACGTCCGTGCTGTCCTGCCTGAACTCCGGGCTCTACACGGCCTCCCGCATGGCGTTCTCGCTCGGTGAGCGCGGTGACGCCCCGAAGACGTTCGCCCGCGCCACCCGGCGCGGGGTGCCGCGGACGGCGATCCTGGTCTCGGTGGTGTTCGGCTTCGTCGCCGTCTTCTTCAACTACGAGTTCCCGGACTCCGTCTTCCTCTTCCTCGTCAACTCCTCCGGCGCCGTGGCCCTCTTCGTGTGGCTGGTGATCTGCTTCTCCCAGCTGCGGATGCGCAGGATCATCCAGGCGGAGGCACCGGAGAAGCTGGTGGTGCGGATGTGGCTGTTCCCGTATCTGACCTGGGCCGCCGCCGCCGTGATCGTCTTCGTGCTCGGCTACATGCTGACCGACACCGAGCACGACGGGCGCACCACCGTGCTGCTCTCGCTGCTCGTCGCCGCGCTCGTCCTCGTGGTCGCCGTCGTCAGGCAGAGGCTCGGCGCGGGCCGGGCGAACACGGCCGCCCGCGACTCCGCCGGAAAGGACTGACCTCCGGCGGAGTCGCGGGGGGGGGGCGGCGGGGAGGGGGGGGGGCGCGGGGGGGGCCGGGGCGGGGCGGCGGGCGGGGGGGGACGGGGGGGGGGGCGCGGGCGG
>NZ_JBICYB010000001.1:0-53535 GCF_043200575.1 Streptomyces sp. NPDC048392 | reverse complement strand
GGCCCCCCCCGCCCCCCCGCGCCTCCGGCTGTCCCGCGGCGCCGGCGGGTGCTCCCGGCCCCCACCTTCGCCCCCGGCGCGCCTCGGGCCGGGCCCCCCCCCCCCCTCTTTCGTGGGCCCGGAGCGTACCTACCGCTTGTCGACCAGCTTCCACGCGGTGGGCAGCACGCCCATCGCCAGCGCGGCCTTCAGCGCGTCGCCAATCAGGAACGGCGTGAGGCCGGCCGCGATCGCGGCGGTGAGGGACATGTCGGCGGCGAGGGCCAGGTACGGCACGCCGACGGCGTAGATGACCGCCTCGCCGAGCAGCATGGTGCCGGCCGTGCGCAGCATCGAGCGGTCGGCACCGCGGCGGGCCAGGGCGCCCACCACCGTGACGGCGAGCAGCATGCCGAAGACGTAGCCGAGGGACGGGGCGCCGGTGCCGGAGCCGCCCTGCGCGAACCACGGCACGCCCGCCATGCCGACCAGGGCGTACAGCGCGAGCGAGAGGAGGCCGCGGCCGGCGCCGAGCGAGGTGCCGACGAGCAGCGCCGCGAAGGTCTGGCCGGTCACCGGCACCGGCGAGCCGGGCACGGGCACCGCGATCTGGGCCGCGACGCCGGTGAGCACGGCGCCGCCCGCCACGAGCGCGGCGTCCCGGACTCGGGAGGAGGGGAGGAGGTCGGCGAGGACCTGCCCGGTGCGGGCGGATACGGCAGCGGTGCTCATGGGGGACTCCGCGGTGGTGTGGACATGTCGGGACACCGCGACGCTATCCCAGCGGCCGGGACCGATCACCAGCAGCGTTCGACAAAGGCCCGCTCACCGGCTTGGTGGGCTCCCGACAAAGGGCGCGGGATACACCTCGTCGCGCGTGACACCGGTCACCGAGGGGGTGAGGCGGGCGTCACGGGCCAGCGGACCGGCGCATACGGACGATCGGGCGGGGTGCCGCGGATCGCGGTGCCGGTCTCCCTTCTCTTCGGCTTCGGCTGCGTGCTGCTCAGCCACCGGCGGCCGGACGACGTCTTCTCCTGGGCGCTGAACATGATCGGCGCGGTCGTCCTGGCCGTCCGGGCCCTCGTCGCGGTCTCGCGGCTGCGGCCGCGTCGCCGTCCGGAACGGGAGGCGCCCGGGAAGCCGGTCGTGCGCATGCGGGGTTTCCCGTGGCTGGCCTGGACGGCGCTGACGGGCATGGCCGCGGTGTTCGTGCTGACGGCCCGCGAGCGCGGACACCCGGGCGCAGCTGTACTCGCCGGGCGGCATGACGCTGGTCCTGGCGGCCGTCGTCCGTGCCCGGCAGCGGCGGCGCGGTCAGCCGGCACCCCGCCACGTCTGCGAGGGCCTCGCCCCGACGCGTGCGGGGCCCTTCGGGGTGCGCCGCCACGCCTCTCCCACCCACCCGCCCCTCCACACCTCCGAACCCTCTTGCTGCTAGCGTGCACTTGCAAGCCTTTTGCAATAAGAGGTCGGAGGGGATCCGCCATGTCCGTCTACACGCTTCCTGAACTGCCGTACGACTACTCCGCGCTGGCTCCCGTGATCAGCCCCGAGATCATCGAGCTGCACCACGACAAGCACCACGCCGCGTACGTCAAGGGCGCCAACGACACGCTGGAGCAGCTCGCCGAGGCACGGGACAAGGAGACGTGGGGCGCGGTCAACGGCCTGGAGAAGAACCTGGCCTTCCACCTCTCCGGCCACATCCTGCACTCGATCTACTGGCACAACATGACCGGTGACGGCGGCGGCGAGCCCCTGGACAAGGACGGCGTGGGCGAGCTGGCCGACGCGATCGCCGAGTCCTTCGGCTCCTTCGCCGGTTTCAAGGCGCAGCTCACCAAGGCCGCCGCGACCACCCAGGGCTCGGGCTGGGGCGTGCTGGCGTACGAGCCGCTGAGCGGCCGCCTGATCGTCGAGCAGGTCTACGACCACCAGGGCAACGTCGGCCAGGGCGCCACCCCGATCCTGGTCTTCGACGCCTGGGAGCACGCCTTCTACCTGCAGTACAGGAACCAGAAGGTCGACTTCATCGACGCCATGTGGGCGGTCGTCAACTGGCAGGACGTGGCCAGGCGCTACGCGGCCGCCGGGTCCCGCACCGACACGCTGCTGCTCGCGCCGTGACGGCGCCGGTCGCACCGACGTCCTGCTCGTGATCGTCTTCTCAACCTTCACCGGCAGGCGGAATGAGGGAAGCCCCCGCGAGGACGTGACTCGCGGGGGCTTCCTGGGCGTATGGGTCGCCTACAGGTTGCTGAAGTCCGGGCCCTTGGTGCGAGTCCGCTTGATCTCGTAGAAGCCCGGCACGGAGGCCACGGCGAGGGTGCCGTCCCAGAGTTTGGCGGCGTCCTCGCCCTTGGGGGCCGGGGTGACGACCGGGCCGAAGAAGGCGAGCTGCCCGCCGTCGGCGCCGGGTACGGCGATGACCGGGGTGCCGACCTCCTGGCCGACCTTGTCGATGCCCTCCTTGTGGGAGGCGCGCAGCTGGGGCTCGTAAGGGGTGGAGTCCCAGTGGTCCATGAGGGACTCGGGCAGACCGGCGTCCTTCAGGGCGGCGGCGACCGTCTCCCTGCCCGGGCCCTCCTCCTGGTTGTGGATGCGGGTGCCGAGCGCCGTGTAGAGGTCGCCGAGCACCTCGCGGCCGTGCTCCTGCTGGGCCGCGATGACGACGCGGACCGGGCCCCACGCCTTGGTCGAGAGCATCTCGCGGTAGTCCTCGGGCAGCTCGTCGAGCTTGTCCTCGTTGAGGACGGCGAGGCTCATGACATGCCAGCGGACCTCGATGTCGCGGACCTTCTCCACCTCCAGGACCCAGCGGGAGGTCATCCAGGCCCAGGGGCACAGCGGGTCGAACCAGAAGTCGACGGGCGTCTTCTCCGACATGTCTCTCCTCATGAGGCGGTGCTGGCGAGTCTCTCCGGGCAACCGACCGGCCGGCCCGCCCATTCCCGGCTGCCGCGCGTCAGGAGCGCATGGCAGGATCGGTGCTGTCCGCATACTGAACACCACCTGAGGGAGTGCCGCCCGTGCCCGGTGAGAATCTGTCCCGCGACGAGGCCCGGGAGCGGGCCGCCCTGCTGTCCGCCGACGGGTACGAGGTGTCCCTCGACGTGCGCTCGGCCGTCGGTGACGCGCGGGGCGAGGGTCCGCGCACCTTCCGGTCCGTCACCACGATCCGCTTCCGCTGCAGCGAGCCCGGCGCGAGCAGCTTCGCCGACCTGGTCGCGCCGAGCGTCACCGCGGTCTCCCTCAACGGCCGCGACCTCGACCCGAGCGAGGTCTTCGACGGCTCCCGGATCGCCCTGGAGGAGCTGGCCGCCGACAACGAGCTGGTGGTCGACGCCCAGTGCGCCTACTCCCGCACCGGCGAGGGCCTGCACCGCTTCGTCGACCCCGAGGACGGCGAGGTGTACCTGTACACGCAGTACGAGCCGGCCGACTCGCGCCGGGTCTTCGCGGGTTTCGAGCAGCCGGACCTCAAGGCGCCCTTCCGCTTCGAGGTGCGGGCGCCCGAGGAGTGGACGGTGTGGTCGAACGGCGCGGGTGAGCGCGCCGACGGCGTGTGGCGGTTCGCGGAGACGAAGCCGGTCTCGACGTACATCACATGCGTCGTGGCCGGTCCCTACCATTACGTGACGGACTCCTACGAGCGGACCCTCGAGGACGGCACACGGCTGGAGATCCCGCTCGGCGCCCTGTGCCGCAAGGGCCTGGCCCCGCACTTCGACGCCGACGACGTCTTCCTCATCACCAAGCAGGGCCTGGACTTCTTCCACGACCACTTCGACTTCCCGTACCCCTTCGGGAAGTACGACCAGGCGTTCGTGCCCGAGTACAACCTCGGCGCGATGGAGAACCCGGGGATGGTGACCTTCCGGGAGGAGTACATCTTCCGCGGGAGGGTGACGCGGGCGTCGTACGAGGGCCGCGCCAACACGATCCTGCACGAGATGGCGCACATGTGGTTCGGCGACCTGGTCACCATGGAGTGGTGGGACGACCTGTGGCTGAAGGAGTCCTTCGCCGACTTCATGGGCGCGTTCGCGAACGTCGGCGCGACCCGCTTCAAGGACGCCTGGATCACCTTCGCCAACCGTCGCAAGGCCTGGGCGTACCGGGCGGACCAGTTGCCGTCGACCCACCCGATCACGGCCGACATCCGTGACCTGGAGGACGCCAAGCTCAACTTCGACGGCATCACCTACGCCAAGGGCGCCTCCGCGCTCAAGCAGCTGGTGGCGTACGTCGGACAGGACGCGTTCCTGGAGGGCGCGCGGCGTTACTTCAAGCGGCACGCGTACGGCAACACGCGCCTCGGCGACCTGCTGTCGGTGCTTGAGGAGACCAGCGGGCGGGACATGGCGGCCTGGTCGCGCTCCTGGCTCCAGACGGCGGGCGTCAACTCGCTCACCCCGCAGGTGCTGCTGAGTGCGGCGGGCACGGTCGACGAGCTGGCCGTGGTGCAGGAGGCGGCGGAGTCCCACCCCGAACTGCGCCCGCACCGGGTCGCGGTGGGCCTGTACCGGCGTACGGCCGGAGGGGCGCTGGAGCGGTACGCGCGCGCCGAGGTGGACGTCGACGGTCCGCGCACGGTGGTGACGGAGCTGGCCGGTGCCGAGGCGCCCGAGCTGGTCCTGGTCAACGACGACGACCTGACGTACTGCAAGACCCGCTTCGACGACACCTCGCTGGCGACCCTGCGGGAGCACCTGGGTGCCCTGACCGATCCGCTGGCCCGTGCGCTGTGCTGGTCGGCGCTGTGGAACATGACGCGGGACGCGCTGCTGCCGGCACGGGACTTCGTCGGCCTGGTGCTGCGGTTCGCGGGGCGCGAGTCCGACATCGGCGTCCTGCAGATGCTGCACGCCTGGGCCGACTCCGCGCTGGTGCACTACGTGGCCCCCGACGGGCGCGAGGCCTGCAGCCGGCTGCTGGGCCGGGGCGCGCTGCGCGAGCTGCGGGGCGCGGCGCCGGGCGGCGAGCAGCAGCTGGCGTGGGCACGGTTCTTCGCGTCGGTGGCGTCCGACGAGGCGGACCTGCTGCTGCTCCGGGGCCTGCTGGAGGGCACCGAGAAGATCGACGGGCTGGACGTGGACCAGGAGCTGCGCTGGGCGTTCCTCGCGCCGCTCGCGGCCCACGGTGCCGTGGACGAGGAGGCGCTGGCCGCCGAGCTGGCCCGCGACGACACGGCCTCCGGCAAGCGCCACCAGGTGCGCTGCCTGGCCTCGCGGCCGTCGGCGGCGGTGAAGGCGCAGGCCTGGGCGCAGGTCGTGGAGTCCGACGCGCTGTCGAACGCGCTGGTGGAGGCCACCATCGCGGGCTTCGCGCGGTCCTCGCAGCGAGCCCTGCTCGCGCCGTACGCCGAGAAGTACTTCGCGGCGATCGAGCGGGTGTGGGCCGAGCGGTCCATCCAGATCGGGATGGACGTGGTCCGGGGCCTGTTCCCGTCGCTGCGGGACTCCCAGGACACGCTGGACGCGACCGACGCGTGGCTGTCCGCGCGCGAGGACGCGGCCCCGGCGCTGCGCCGGCTGGTGCTGGAGGCGCGGGACGACCTGGCGCGGGCGTTGCGCGGGCAGGCGTGCGACGCGGCGGCGGCCGGCCGGTAGCTTCCCGGAGAGACCCCCGGCCTTTGGCCAATGATTGGGCGCTCCGTCATCGTTACGGAATCCGGCCGACGGCAGCCGTAACCCCTGGTCCGCACTGTGACGGACCAGGGGTTTTCGGCATCCGAACACCCGTCCTTTAGGGCGAGCTTGTCCGGGTTCGGCCATGGGCGTGTAACAGCGGTTAAGGGGCGGATCGGTCGCGGGAAGGTCCCCGGTCATGACGCACAACACCCCGCTCTCCCCCCGCCCCCGCCCGCTCCGGGAACTGGCCGACGGCCGGCGCCGGCTGATGACGGCCGCCCAGCTGCGGGCGCACGGCGTCTCCGCCGCGGAGACCAGCGAGCAGTGCCGGCCCGGCGGGCCCTGGCAGCAGCTCCTCCCGAACGTCGTCCTGCTGCACCCGGGCCCGCCGACCAGCGACGAGCGCCTGCACGCGGTGCTGCTCTACGCGGCGCGGGAACGCACCCCGGGCGCGGCACCCGGCGTGACCGCCTCGGTGCCGGTCCAGCCGGGCGGCGGGCACCCGCCCGTTCCCGCCTACGCGGAGGCGATGATCACGGGCCTGGCCGCGCTGACGCTGCACGGTTTCTCCGCGGCTCCCCCGCTGCCGTCCCTGGACCTCATCGACGTCCTGGTCCCGCGGCTGCGCCGGTTGCGGACGACGGGCTGCGCGCGCATCGTCCGCACGACCGCGCTGCCGACCGCCGTGGAGCTGACCGGCGTTCCGGTGGCGCCGGTGGCGCGGGCCCTGGCGGACGCGGTGGCGGAGCCGACCGACCCGGGCGCCGTCCGCCGGCTGCTGACGGAGGCGGTGCGCGGCGGGCACTGCGAGCCGGCCGCGGTGGTACGGGAGTTGAACCGGGCCCGGCTGCTCAGCCGCCCGCACGTGGTGGACGCCGTGGACTCGCTGGTCGCCGAGGGGCGGGCACTGGCCGAACAGCGCCTGTACCGGATGGTGCGCGAGCACGCGCTGCCGGAGCCGGTCTGGAACGTCGACCTGCGTCTGCCCGGCGGCCCCGGCCTGGGCGGGGTGGACGCCTTCTGGCCCGGTCAGGCTGTGGCGGTGGAGCTGGACACCCGGACCCACCGGCAGCAGGAGGACGACGCCGCCCGGGCGGAGAACGCCCGCAAGCGCGAGCACCTGGAACGCCTGGGGATCACGGTCGTGCACCTGACCCCGCGCAAGCTGCGGGACTGCCCGGAGCACCAGGCGGCGGTCGTGCGTACGGCGCTGATGGCCGCCGAGGACAGGGAACCCGCCGCGTACGTCGTGGTGCTGCCCCGGTAGTGACGGACCGGGGCGGTCGCAAGGAGGTGAGAGGAGGGGCCGCGGGGCACGGCGGCCCCCTCCTCATGGACCGGGTGGCACGGACCACGTCCATGCCACCCGGGATCGCCGTGTCCGGGGGCTGCCACCGCCCGCCCGGTCCCTCGGCCGGGTCCGGCGGGTCCGCCCGCGGCGCCCCGCCCAGCGCGAGCACCCCCCAGCGCGAGCACCGCCCGCACCCGGCGTTCCCGTGCCGCGTCCAGGGGATCGTCGCGTACGGCGTCCTCCCGGCCGCGGCGGGCCCTTCCGCGCAGCACAGGCCGCCCCCTCCCCGGCCACGTTTTCCCCAGGACGCGCGGGGGTCGAATCGTGCGCCCGCGCGGCCGCGTTCCGGCGCGAGGCGTACGTCACATCGTCGTGTGGGGTGTGAAGGGATGGGCAGGGGCGGAACAGCACAGCTTGCGGCGCGGGGCCCGACCGGGTGAATTTCTGCAGGTCGGCGCGGCCTTTCACCGAAGGACCGCGTCCGCTGTCCGAGTCACCGCGTCCCGGCGTGCGGGCACACCGCGCAAAGGATTGGACAGGCGGGCCGGGCTTCGCCCCATGATGGAAAAGTCTCGGCCGAGCAAAGCGCGCGTGAACACACGCGTACAAACGGAGAAGGAGCCACCGTGAGGGTCGGAATCGTCGGAGCCACCGGTCAGGTCGGCACGGTCATGCGCAGGATCCTCACGGAGCGCGACTTCCCGGTCACCGAACTGCGCCTGTTCGCCTCGGCCCGCAGCGCCGGCAAGGAGCTGGACGGTGTGACGGTGGAGGACGCCGCCACCGCCGACTACTCCGGCCTGGACATCGTGCTGTTCTCCGCGGGCGGCGCCACCTCCAGGGCACTGGCCGAAAAGGTCGCCTCCCAGGGACCGGTCGTGATCGACAACTCCTCCGCCTGGCGCCGTGACCCCGAGGTCCCCCTGGTGGTCTCCGAGGTGAACCCGCACGCGATCGCCGACCGCCCCAAGGGCATCATCGCCAACCCGAACTGCACGACGATGGCCGCGATGCCGGTCCTGCGTCCGCTGCACGCGGAGGCCGGTCTCGAGGCCGTCGTCGTCGCCACCTACCAGGCGGTGTCCGGCTCCGGCCTGGCCGGCGTGGACGAGCTGTTCGAGCAGGTCCAGAAGGTGGGCGCGGACGCTCCCAAGCTCACCCACGACGGCTCCGCCGTGGAGTTCCCGAAGCCGGAGAAGTACGTGGCGCCGATCGCGTACAACGTGCTGCCGCTGGCCGGTTCCATCGTCGACGACGGTCTGCACGAGACGGACGAGGAGCAGAAGCTCCGCCACGAGTCCCGCAAGATCCTCGAGATCCCGGAGCTGAAGGTCTCCGGCACCTGTGTGCGGGTGCCCGTCTTCAGCGGCCACTCCCTCCAGATCAACGCCCGTTTCGCCCGCCCGATCAGCGTGGAGCGCGCCAAGGAGCTGCTGGCCGGCGCCCCCGGCGTGGCCCTCACCGAGGTGCCTACCCCGCTGGAGGCGGCCGGTCAGGACCCGTCGTACGTGGGCCGCATCCGCCAGGACGAGACCGTGGACCACGGTCTCGCCCTCTTCGTCTCCAACGACAACCTGCGCAAGGGCGCGGCCCTTAACGCGGTGCAGATCGCGGAGCTGGTGGCGGCGGAGCTGAAGGGCTGAGCCCCGGCCAACCCCTGGTGACCTCGTAGAGGAAGCAGCCGTACTCGACGGCCCGGACGTGGACGAACTCCACGACCGGGTCGTCGAACGCCTCCCGGAGGGCGGACGCGAGGGCGTCGGGTCCGGCCAGGCGGCCGCCCAGGATGCGCCCCTCGGCGGAGTAGCGGCGGACGGTGCGGTGCGAGTCGGTGAAGGGGAAGCCGCCCTGCGTGCCGGGGCCCGCGCATTCCTCGGCGTGGACGAAGACGGGCCCCTGCTCGTCGTACGCGCCCGGATCGGCGCCCGTCCGTGCGGCCCAGCGGCGCAGTGGGGCGTAGGAGACCAGGGCGACGCGGTCTCCGGGGCGGCTGCGGCGCAGACAGCAGCGCAGGGGCGCGCCGCCCTCGTCGTCGGTCAGCGGTGCGGGGACGCGGCCCGCGTCGTCGGTGGCGCGCAGCTCCTTGAGGGCGGCCGGAGGGATGGCGTGTGCGGTGCAGCCGTTCATGCGGTCCAGGCTCGCGCGCTCCCGGCCCGTCCACCGGCGGAAAACGGACATCGCGTCGGGCGCGGGTCACGTGGAAGGATGGCGCGACCCACACATCACGAGGAGATGACCGCGTGCCTGGCACAAACCTGACTCGCGAAGAGGCGCGGCAGCGGGCGACGCTGCTGACCGTTGACTCGTACGAGATCGATCTCGACCTCACCGGAGCGCAGGAGGGCGGCACCTACCGGTCCGTGACCACGGTGCGCTTCGACGTCGCGGAGACCGGCGGCGAGGGCGCCGGCGAGTCCTTCATCGACCTGGTCGCACCGACGGTCCACGAGGTGACGCTCAACGGCGACTCCCTCGACCCCGCCGAAGTGTTCCAGGACTCCCGCATCGCCCTCACCGGGCTGCTGCCGGGGCGCAACATCCTGCGCGTGGTCGCCGACTGCGCGTACACCAACACCGGCGAGGGCCTGCACCGGTTCGTCGACCCGGTGGACGACCAGGCGTACCTCTACACCCAGTTCGAGGTGCCGGACGCGCGGCGGGTCTTCGCGAGCTTCGAGCAGCCGGACCTGAAGGCGACCTTCCAGTTCACCGTGAAGGCGCCCGTCGGCTGGACGGTCATCTCCAACTCGCCGACCCCCGAACCCCAGGAGAACGTCTGGGTCTTCGAACCGACGCCGCGCATCTCGTCGTACGTCACGGCGCTGATCGTCGGTCCGTACCACTCCGTGCACAGCGTGTACGAGAAGGACGGCCAGTCGGTGCCGCTCGGCATCTACTGCCGGCCCTCGCTGGCCGAGCACCTCGACGCGGACGCCATCTTCGAGGTGACCCGGCAGGGCTTCGAGTGGTTCCAGGAGAAGTTCGACTACGCGTACCCGTTCAAGAAGTACGACCAGCTCTTCGTGCCGGAGTTCAACGCGGGCGCGATGGAGAACGCGGGCGCGGTCACCATCCGCGACCAGTACGTGTTCCGCTCCAAAGTGACGGACGCCGCGTACGAGGTGCGTGCGGCGACGATCCTGCACGAGCTGGCGCACATGTGGTTCGGCGACCTGGTCACCATGGAGTGGTGGAACGACCTGTGGCTGAACGAGTCGTTCGCCACCTACGCCGAGGCCGCCTGCCAGGCCGACGCGCCGGGCTCCAAGTGGCCCCACTCGTGGACGACGTTCGCCAACCAGATGAAGACCTGGGCGTACCGGCAGGACCAGCTGCCGTCCACCCACCCGATCATGGCGGACATCAGCGACCTGGACGACGTGCTCGTCAACTTCGACGGCATCACGTACGCCAAGGGCGCGAGCGTCCTCAAACAGCTCGTCGCGTACGTCGGTGAGGACGCGTTCTTCCGGGGCGTGCAGGCGTACTTCAAGCGGCACGCGTTCGGCAACACCCGCCTGTCCGACCTGCTGGGCGCGCTGGAGGAGACCTCCGGCCGCGATCTGAAGACCTGGTCGAAGGCGTGGCTGGAGACGGCCGGCATCAACGTCCTGCGCCCGGAGATCGAGACGGACGGTGAGAACGGGACCGGCGTCGTCACCTCCTTCGCGATCCGCCAGGAGGCCCCGGCCCTGCCCGCCGGCGCCAAGGGCGAGCCGACGCTGCGCCCGCACCGCATCGCGATCGGCGCCTACGACCTCGACGCGAGCGGCAAGCTGGTGCGCGGCGAGCGCGTCGAGCTGGACGTGGACGGGGAGCTGACGGCCGTACCGCAGCTGGTGGGCAGGCCACGCCCGGCGGTGCTGCTCCTGAACGACGACGACCTGTCATACGCCAAGGTCCGCCTCGACGAGCGGTCGCTGGCCGTCGTCACCGAGCATCTCGGCGACTTCGCCGCGTCGCTGCCGCGCGCCCTGTGCTGGGCGTCGGCCTGGGACATGACCCGGGACGCGGAGCTGGCGACCCGCGACTACCTGTCGCTGGTGCTGTCCGGTATCGGCAAGGAGTCCGACATCGGTGTGGTGCAGTCGCTGCACCGCCAGGTGAAGCTGGCCATCGACCAGTACGCCGCTCCCACCACCCGCGAGGCGCTGCTCACCCGCTGGACCGAGGCCACGCTGGCCCACCTGCGGGCCGCCGAGGCGGGCAGCGACCACCAGCTGGCGTGGGCGCGGGCGTTCGCGGCGACGGCCAGGACGCCGGAGCAGCTGGACGTGCTGGACGCGCTGCTCGACGGTACGCAGACGATCGAGGGCCTGGCCGTCGACACCGAGCTGCGCTGGGCGTTCGTGCAGCGGCTGGCGGCCGTGGGCCGGTTCGGCGGCTCGGAGATCCAGAGCGAGTACGAGCGGGACAGGACGGCCGCAGGTGAGCGCCACGCCGCCACCGCGCGTGCCGCCCGCCCGACCGAGGCGGCGAAGGCGGAGGCCTGGGAGTCGGTCGTGGAGTCCGACAAGCTGCCGAACGCCGTCCAGGAGGCGGTCATCGCCGGTTTCGTCCAGACCGACCAGCGCGAGCTGCTGGCTCCGTACACGGAGCGGTACTTCGAGGTGCTGAAGGATGTCTGGGGGGCGCGTTCGCACGAGATGGCCCAGCAGATCGCGGTCGGCCTGTACCCGGCGGTGCAGGTGTCGCGGGAGACGCTGGACCGCACGGACGCGTGGCTGGCCTCCGCCGAACCGAACGCGGCCCTGCGGCGGCTGGTCTCGGAGTCCCGCTCGGGCGTCGAGCGCGCACTGCGGGCGCAGGCGGCGGACGCGGCGGCCACCGAGTAGGCACGGTTCCGCCGGGGGCCTCCGCCGCCAGGGGCGTCCGGTGGCGTGTGCCGGCACCGGACGCCCCTGGCGGGCGCTCAGGGGCGTGCGTACGCCGGGCGTACGCGGTGCCGTGAACACGGTGGCGTGCTCAGGGGGCGTGCGTGCGCTGCCGCGCGCAGGGCCGTGAGCGCGGTCGCGACGGTGGCGGCCACGAGGGCACCCTTCGGGAGGGCTGGGGAGTTCGGCGGCGAACTCGACAGCAAGCTGGAAGGGCGGCAAGCTCGACGTACGTAGCTTACCGTTAAGCAAGTTTCCGTCAAGCTACTTTCTTGCGGTCGAGCGGAACGGCACCGATACTCGTCCCATGACTGAACGCCCCGAGCAGCGGTCCGAGCCGCGCGAGGACCCCGTCGACGCGATCGTCGCCCAGTGGGCGGCGGTGCGGCCGGAGCTGGACACGGCCGCCATGGAGGTGTTCGGCCGGGTCTTCCGGCTGGCGCGCGCGATGGGCGACCGGATGGAGAAGGCGTACGCGCGCTTCGGCATCTCGCGCGGTGAGTTCGACGCCCTCGCCGTCCTGCGCCGCTCCGGGGAGCCCTACACGCTCTCTCCCCGGGAGCTCTCGGCCACCCTGATGCTCACCACCGGCGGCATGACCGGCCGCCTCGACAAACTCGAACGGGCCGGACTGCTGCGCCGCTCCCCCGACCCGCACGACCGCCGCGGGCTTCAGGTCACCCTCACCGACCGCGGGCTGGAGCTGATCGACGAGGCGGTCGGCGCGGGCCTCGACGTCCAGACCCGGGCGCTGGCCTCACTCGACCCGGAGAGCTCCGGCCAACTGGCCGGCCTGCTGCGGGATCTCCTCGCCGGCACCGAGAAGTAGACGCGGTCGAGGACCCCCCGCGGCGGGCCGCTCGGCCCAGGTGCGCGGCGAGGGCCGCCCCGGTGCGTGCCGCGGCGGTGTCCTCCGCCGCCCAGGGCACGTGACCGTCAGGCCGCAGCACCGTCGTAGGGCGTCCGCTCGTCCAGTGCGCCACGGCCGGCCGGTCCTCACGTCCGGTCCCGGGACCGTGCTTTCCCGGCCCGCCGCCGGGCCGATCAGCACGAACCGTCCGCCGCGCAGCGCCTCGTACGGCCGGCCGCCGCCGGTCAGCGCCACGTCGGGCGCACGGGTGCCGGTCAGCCGGTGGCAGCCGCGGGGGCGGGGCAGCGGTACCCACCGCGGCAACAAGGAAGGGCGGTTCGCGGCGGCCGTCGCGGTCGGCCTCGCGACGCAGGGCGCCCGGGCCGGCCCTCACCCGGTACGTGCCGCGTGCTGCGCTTTCCGGCTGCGGTGGCGCTTCACCGCGAGAAGGTCGTGCGCCTGGCCGGCCCCCGCGCTGCCTGACGGCGCCGATCCCCTGATATTCCCGCCCTGCCGACGCCGAAGGGCGCCGGTTCCGCCCGCACACGGCTGATGCGCGTGTGCGGGGGAACCGGCGCCCTCGGTACGGCCGGGTCGGACCGTCAGGCCTTGGCGTCGGCCTTGGGACGGGTCTTGATGTTGCGGGAGGTCACCCGGTGCTCCTCCTTGGAGCGGTCCAGGACCAGGACCAGGCCCGCGATGATCGCGAACAGCGCGATCGGAGCCAGGACGTAGAGGCCCAGCGTCTCGACGACGCTCAGGCCGGTGCCGGGGTCGTCGCCGTCGTCGCGGGTCAGCGCGAGCGCGGGGGACGACATGAGCAGCATCATCAGCGTCGTACCGGCTGCCAGGGCGCCGGCGCGCAGGGCGTTCTTCTTGTCCACGGTGCCAAGTTAGCGAACGGCCGCGGCGACCGCGCGCCCGGGGTGCCCGTACGGGACCGGGGCCGCCCCGCTCAGCCGCCGCCGCGTTCCCGTACGACGTCGGTCAGGGCGTGCAGGCGGGGCGAGGCAGCCAGGTCCTCCAGGGTCACCGGGCGGCCCCCGGCGTCGGCGACGGGCAGTCGCCAGTTCGGGTACTGGTCCCAGGTGCCGGGGAGGTTCTGCGGGCGGCGGTCGCCGACGGCGTCCGGGAGCCAGATGCCGACCATGCGGGCGGGGGTGCGCAGCAGGAAGCGGTGCACGGCCTGGATCTCCGCCTCCTCGGCGGGGATCCCGGGGTCGCCGCCGGTGCCGTGCAGCAGCCCGAGCCCGGCCAGGACGTCCAGCCACTCCGCGGTGTCCGCCGCGGCCTCGGCGCGCTCCTCCTCCAGCGGCCGGGTGAGCAGGCCGAGCCGGTCGCGGAGTTCGACGTGCTCGCCGGTGAGGCGGGCGGCGGTGGAGGGCAGGTCGTGCGTGGTGGCGGTGGCCAGGCAGTCGGCGCGCCACCGCTCGGGGGGCAGGGGACGGCCGTCGCCGGTCCAGTCCCGCTCGAACCACAGCACCGAGGTGCCCAGCACGCCGCGTTCGCGCAGGGCCTCGCGCACGCCGGGCTCGACGGTGCCCAGGTCCTCGCCGATGACCACGGCGCCGGCCCGGGTGGCCTCCAGGACCAGGACGGCGAGCATGGCCTCGGCGTCGTAGTGGACGTAGGTGCCCTCGGTGGGCGGGTGGCCCTCGGGGACCCACCAGAGCCGGAACAGGCCCATGACGTGGTCGATGCGCAGGGCTCCGGCGTGCCGGAACAGACCGCGCAGCAGGCGCCGGAAGGGTGCGTAGCCGTCCGCGGCCAGACGGTCGGGGCGCCAGGGCGGCAGGCCCCAGTCCTGGCCGAGGGAGTTGAAGGCGTCCGGCGGTGCGCCCACCGACATGCCGGCGGCGAAGTACTCCTGCTGGGCCCAGGAGTCGGCGCCCCGCGGGTGCACCCCGACGGCGAGGTCGTGGACGATCCCGACCGGCATGCCCGCCTCGCGGGCGATGCGCTGGGCGGCGGTGAGCTGGGTGTCGGTGAGCCAGGTGAGGCGGGAGTGGAAGTCGACCCGGTCCATCAGCTCGGTGCGGGCGCGGTCCGTGGCGGCGGAGCGGGGGTCGCGCAGACCCTCGGGCCACCGGTGCCAGTCGGGGCCGTGGATCTCGGCGAGCGCGCACCAGGTGGCGTGGTCCTCAAGCGCGGTGCCCTGTTCGGCGAGGTAGTCGCAGTAGGCGGCGCGGCGGCCGGGTCCGAGGGGGACCTCGTGGAGCAGTTCGAGGGCGTCGCGTTTCAGCTCCCACACGGCGTCCCGGTCGATGAGCGCGTCCTGCTCCAGTACGGCCGCGCGCAGCCGACCGGCCCGTTGCCGCAGGGTTCGGGCGCGCTCGTGGTCGGTGATGTACGGGTACTCGGGCACGTCCTCGATCCGCAGGTGGACGGGGTCGGGGAAGCGGCGCGAGGAGGGCCGGTAGGGGGAGGGGTCGGTGGGGGCTCCGGGCACGGCCGCGTGCAGCGGGTTGACCTGGACGAACCCGGCGCCGAGGGAGCGTCCGGCCCAGGCGGCCAGTTCGCCGAGGTCGCCGAGGTCGCCCATGCCCCAGGAGTGGCGGGAGAGGAGGGAGTAGAGCTGGACGAGGAGGCCGTGGGAACGCGCGGCGGGGGTGGGCAGCCGGGCGGGCGCGACGACCAGGTGGGCGTCGGCGGTCCGGCCGTCGGGCGCGGTGGCGGTCAGCCGGTGGACCCCGGGCGGGAGCTGTCCGGCTTCGGTGCGGGTCTCGCCCTGCTCGGTGTCGACGCGCAGCCGGGTGCCCCGGGGCAGGGCGGCCAGGGCCGCCGGTGTGCCGCCGTCGGCCCAGCGGACGACGGTGGGCGGCAGCAGGCGTTCGCGCAGCTCGGCCTCACGGGCGGCGAGTGCGGCCCGTACGGCTCCGGGGCTGCTGGTGTCCACGCCCAGGGCGGCCAGCGCGAGGGTGACGGCGGTGGCCGAGGCCGGGACGGCGCGGTCCGGGGAGGGGCGGTAGGAGGTGGCGACGCCGTGCAGGGCGGCGAGCCTGGTCAGATCCTCGGGAAGGTCCTCGGTGGACGGCTCGGCCGGTTGCGCTGCGGGCATCTGCTTCCTCTACGACCTCGTGGGTTCCGGGACGGCGAAGGAGGGGCCGCCCTGCTCCGGCACGTCGGCCGTGAGTTCGGGCGAGGACTCGCTGGTCAGCGGTACGGCGTCGGCGAACGGCGACTCGCTGGTGAGGGGCTCGGCGTCGGGCAGCGGCGGTTCGCTGGTCAGCGGGGTCTCGGCGCTGCTGTGGGTGGCGCCGAAGAGGCAGTAGTGCGGGGTGCCGGAGGCGGCGGAGGACTCCGCCCAGGGTGTGGACGGCTCCGCCACGGGTTTGGAGGGGGCCGGCAGCAGAAGGGGTGCCAGTGCAGCCACGGGGGTCTCCTTTGGATCAGGCTCTGGGTCGGGTTCGTGTCGACACGCTTGTGGCGAGTCACGGCAGCCCCTACCCAGTTCGCGCGAGGACAGACGCCCCAACCCTGACAACGTGCTCCTGGTCACACGCACATCCTCTCGAATACCCATGAAACCGGCCAAAAAATCACCTGGCCCTCTCCCCGATCGCCCAAACCGGAACCGATCTCAGACCCAGAAGGGAGTGGCCCGGCCCCGGCCCGCACTCAGGCCGGCCCTGCCGCCGTTGGGCCGCTCGGTACGGCCGGAAGAAGCCGCGGTGCCTCTGACGGACCGACCACACCGTCTAAACCGCACTCCCGCGCGAACCGCCGCCCGCCCCGCGGCCACCTCAGTCCTGGCGGGAGCGGGGGCGGGGGTCTTGCTGGAAAGCGTGAGCAGTGTGCGGGTAAGTGTCACTTGGGCGCTCAAAGGAGCGGCTTGAGGACAGCGGGGGCACGAGTGCTCACCGTTTCGGGGCGCTGTGCGGGCCTGCGGAGGCCGTGACCCTCCGCCAGCCGGAGGTGCTGCTGCGGCTGGACTCCACGGGGCCGTGGTGGGCGGCCCGCGCGGTGGGCGCCGCGCCCACTCCCGGTCGCGGTCGCGGACGCCGACGAACAGTGCGGGCGCGGACTCCCACTGGTGAGGGCGCCGGCCACGCGGCGGGGCCGGAGCCGCGAAGCGTCGGCGAGACCGTGTACGCCGAGTGGGACCGGGCCACCGCCGCAGTGGTGGTGGCCCGGCGAGGGAAGCCGCACAGGTGGAGTTCCTCGGCGGACGCCTCGGCCGCGAGGCGTGGCCCGACGGCGGCCGGCCGGGACACCCGCGAGGTCCCGGCCGGGAGGCCCGGCCCGACGGCGGCCGGCCGGGACACCCGCGAGGCCGAGGCGCGCAGCCGGCCGGACGGCGGGCGGGACGAGCCCGTGCAGACCCGCCCTCCGGCAAGGAGGTCGCGCTGCCCGAGCCGGCCGGGCCCGCCCTGGACACCGAGCCGCCGGGGAACCCGGTGCGCCGGCCCGCGGCAGACACGGGCCCGGAGCGTCAGGCGGGAATGCCGTCGATCCGGGCCATGGCGTCCTCCGCACCGTACGGCTGCAAGTACGGCATCCAGCGCGGGTCCCTGTGGCCCGTGCCGATGATGCGCCAGGCCAGACCGGTGGGCGGGGCCGGTTTGTGGCGCAGGCGCCAGCCCAGCTCGACCAGGTGGCGGTCGGCCTTGACGTGGTTGCAGCGGCGGCAGGACGCCACCACGTTGTCCCACGCGTGCAGGCCCCCGCGGCTGCGCGGGACGACGTGGTCGACACTGGTCGCGACGGCGCCGCAGTACATGCAGCGGCCGCCGTCGCGGGCGAACAGGGCCCGCCGAGTCAGCGGTACGGGCCCCCGGTAGGGAACACGCACGAATCGCTTGAGCCGGACCACGCTGGGTGCGGGCACGGTGACGGTCGCGCTGTGCAGATAGGCGCCGGACTCCTCGAGGCACACGGCCTTGTTCTCCAGGACGAGGACGAGCGCGCGGCGGAGCGGTACGACGCCGAGTGGCTCGTACGACGCGTTGAGGACCAGGACATGCGGCACGGGTGCCTCCTTGGGCGTCGGCGGCGCGTGGCTCGCGCCGGGACGATCTGGTTCAGTCTCCCCTCATGGCTGGTCGAAGCGCCACCATGTCCCGGTAACGGGCTGGGAGTGTTTTCGACCACACGGGTCGCGGCGCCACCGGCGTGACCAGTTCAAGCGCGGGCGGGCACCGTTCCTCCCGCCCATTTCGGGCCGAACCGCGTCCGGTGCCCCGTTAGTGTGGTGCTCCTGCCCCGTCCGGTGACCTTTCCGTGACCTTGGACCGGACCCTCGGACCGGACCGCGCAGGACGGGCCGCCGCACCTGGAGGTATCCGTCGTGTCCCTGTCCGCCGCCGTCCCGCCGGCCGCCGGTTCGTCGCCCTCGCCGTCACCGTCCCCGACGGCCCCGGCGGTGCCCTCGCTGCGGGACGCCCACGAAAGCGCGACGAACGCCGCGGGCTGGGTCGAGGAGAACTGGTCGACGTGGCTCGCGATCGGACTGCGGGTGCTGCTGATCGTGGTGATAGCGGCGGTACTGCGCGCGATGGTGCGGCGGGCGATCACCAAGCTGATAGACCGGATGAACCGCAGGAGCGGCACGTCCGGCGGCACCGCGCTGAGCGGCCTGCTGGTCAACGCCGAGCGGCGCCGGCAGCGGTCGGAGGCCATCGGATCGGTACTGCGCTCGGTGGCCAGCTTCCTCGTCCTCGGCACCGCCGCCCTGATGGTGCTCGGCACCTTCCAGATCAACCTGGCCCCGCTGCTGGCGTCCGCCGGTGTCGCCGGCGTGGCGATCGGCTTCGGGGCCCGCAACCTGGTCACCGACTTCCTGTCCGGCGTGTTCATGATCCTGGAGGACCAGTACGGCGTCGGCGACAGCATCGACGCGGGCGTGGCCTCCGGGGAGGTCGTCGAGGTCGGGCTGCGGGTGACCAAGCTGCGCGGCGCCGACGGCGAGATCTGGTACGTCCGCAACGGCGAGATCAAGCGGATCGGCAACCTCTCCCAGGGCTGGTCCACGGCCGGCGTGGACGTGACCGTCCGCTCCGACGAGAACCTGGACGGGGTGAAGGAAACCCTCAAGGCCGTCGGCGAGCGGATGAGCAAGGAGGAGCCCTGGAACGAGATGCTCTGGGGCCCCATCGAGGTCCTCGGCCTGGAGTCCGTACTGCTCGACTCCATGGTGGTGCGGGTCTCCGCGAAGACCATGCCCGGCAAGGCCCTCACCGTCGAGCGTGAACTGCGCTGGCGCATCAAGCGCGCCTTCGACGAGGCCGGCATCGCGATCGTCGGCGGGGCCACTGTCCCGTCGGAGGGCGCTTGGGCCGCCGCCGACCCGGCCGCGGGTGTGGCGGCACCGTCCGCGTACGCGAGCACGGTGTCGCCGCAGTCCATCGCGGCATCCCCGATCCCGCCGCCCGGCACCGGCAAGTAGCCGGCCGGCGGCCTCCCGGTCCCACTGCCAAGCCCCCTACCGAGCCCGCCACCCGAACGAACCCGTCACCCGGGTCCGCGCGCCACCCCCAGGCGCCGATCCCACGTCCTTGCCGACCCGAGGCGACGACCGCGCTGCCTCGGGTCGGTCTCTTGACGGCCCCTCCCGGGCGGGCCTACGTTTCTCAGCCAACAGGAAACTTTCCTAACAGATTTCCTTCCTGATCCGCGCGGTGGACTTCTCCCACCGCCCCCTGAAAAGCTGAGCGGTCGAGAGGCAGGTGTGGACACGCATGGCAGGAACCGCCGGTACGCCGGGCACCCCGCGCGTCCTGCGCGCCATGAACGACCGGGCCGCCCTGGACCTCCTGCTGGAGCACGGGCCGCTGTCGCGGACCCGGATCGGCAAGCTGACCGGCCTGTCCAAGCCGACCGCCTCCCAGCTGCTGGCCCGCCTGGAGGCGGCGGGGCTGGTGCTGGCGGGCGGCACGACGGAGGGCCGCCCGGGCCCCGGCGCCCGGCTCTACGAGGTCAACCCGGCCGCCGCGTACGCCGCCGGACTCGACGTCACCCCCGACCGCGTCCTGGCCGCGGTCGCCGACGTCACGGGCCGCACGGTCGGCCGGCACGAGCTGCCCACCCCGGGCCGGCGCCCCGCCGCACCCGTCGTCCAGCAGGTCACCGACGCCCTCGACGGCGCGGTGAAGGCGGCCGGACTCGCCCGGACCGACGTCCACCGCCTGGTCATCGGCACCCCGGGCGCCTTCGACCCGGGCACCGGGCGGCTGCGTTACGCCTCCCACCTGCCCGGCTGGCACTCCCCCAGCCTCCTGGACGCACTCGCCGCCGCCCTGCCGATGCCGGTCGAGTACGAGAACGACGTGAACCTCGCCGCCGTGGCCGAGCAGCGCCTCGGCGCGGCCCGGGGACACGGGGACTTCGTCCTGCTGTGGAACCAGGAGGGCCTGGGCGCCGCCCTGGTCCTCGGTGGCCGCCTGCACCGCGGCTGGACCGGCGGCGCGGGCGAGGTCGGGTTCCTGCCGGTGCCGGGCGCCCCGCTGGTCCGCAAGGTCAGCCGGACGGGCAGCGGCGGCTTCCAGGAGCTGGCCGGTTCCCAGGCCCTGCCGGGACTGGCCCGGGAGCTGGGCGTCACCGACGTGCCCTCGGGGCGGTACCCCGAGGTCGCCGCCGCCCTGGTCGCCCGGGCGGCACGGGCCGGGGACGAGCCGCACCGCCGGCTGCTCCAGACCTACGCCACCCGCCTGGCCACCGGCCTGGCCTCCCTCGTCTCGGTGCTGGACCCCGAGCTGGTGGTCCTGAGCGGCACCTCCCTCACCTCCGGCGGGGCGGCCCTGCGCGACCTGGTCCAGGACGAGCTGGAGGAACTGGCCGCCTCCCGGCCCCGGCTCGCCGTCGGTGACGTGACCGACCACCCCGTCCTGCGCGGCGCACTGGAGAGCGCGCTCGCGACCACCCGCGACGAGGTCTTCGACACCTCGCGCTGACCGCGCCCACCCCCCACTCGCCCCGCCCCCACTCGTCCCACCCCCGCTCGTCCCACCGACCTGTCCCCGCCCTGCCCCTGGGAGCTTCGACATGCCCGGAATGTCCAGAAACGCGGTCCTCGCGGTCGCCACCTCCGCCTCCCTCGCCCTGCTCGCCACCGCCTGCACCGGTCAGTCCGAGACCGGCGCCTCCGACGACCCGAACGCCGAGACGACCATCACCTTCTGGCACGGCTGGAGCGCGCCCGCCGAGGTCGAGGCCGTCCAGGCCAACGTGGACCGTTTCGAGAAGGCGCACCCCAACATCGAGGTCAAGGTCGTCGGCAACATCAACGACGACAAGCTCAACCAGGCCCTGCGCGCGGGCGGTTCGAACGGCCCCGACGTGGTGTCCTCGTTCACCACCTCCAACATCGGCAAGTTCTGCTCCTCGGGCGCCTTCCTCGACCTGAAGCCGTTCATCGAGAAGTCGAGGCTCGACCTGGACGCGCTCATCCCGAAGCCGATGCTGGAGTACACGCAGTTCGACGGGACGCGCTGCGCCCTGCCCCTGCTCGGTGACGCCTACGGCCTCTACTACAACAAGGACGCCTTCGAGGCGGCGGGCATCGAGGCGCCGCCCAAGACCTGGTCCCGGTTCGCCGAGGTGGCGAAGAAGCTGACGAAACCCAGGGGCGACGGGTACCAGCAGCTCGGCTTCATGCCGAACTACCACGGCTACGAGACGGTCGTCGACCACTACATGTCCCAGTGGGACCACGCCTACTTCGACGCGGACGGCAAGTCCGCCGTCGCCGAGGACCCGGCGTTCGCGGAGATGTTCACGTACCAGAAGAAGCTGGTCGACGACCTCGGCGGCTTCGCGAAGCTGGAGAAGTACCGCAACACCTTCGGCGACGAGTGGGGCGCCGAGCACCCCTTCCAGACCGGCCAGGTGGCCATGCAGCTGGACGGCGAATGGCGGCTCGGCATGGCGAAGGACGCCGGTGCGGACTTCGAGATCGGCACCGCGCCGATGCCCGTCGCCGACGACGAGGTCGCCGAGTACGGCAAGGGCTTCCTGTCGGGCACGGTCATGGGCATCGCCCCGCAGAGCAAGAAGCGGAACGCCGCGTGGGAACTGGTGAAGTACATGACGACCGACACCGAGGCCGTCGTCGCCTTCGCCAACGCCATCCACAACGTGCCCTCCACCTTCCCCGCCCTCAAGTCGCCCGGCCTGAAGACCGACCCGGCGTTCAAGACCTTCCTGGACATCGCCCGGCATCCCGAGTCGAACTCCCCGCCGGCCTCCGTCAACGGCGCCACGTACCAGCTGACGCTCCAGGACTTCGGCTACCGGTACGAGTCGGGCAAGGCGACGGACCTCGAGGCCGGTCTGCGCGAGACCGCCGAGCAGATCGACCGCGACATCGAGCAGGCGAAGTAGCGGTCGATGAGGTCCATGGCAGCCATGAGCACCAACACGCTCCGCGCGAAGCGCCGGTCCTCGGCGCTTCGGACGGTGGCCTTCATGTCACCGTGGCTCGTCGGGTTCGGCGTCTTCTTCGCCTACCCCCTGGTGTCCACCGTGTACTTCTCACTGATGAAGTACGACGGCTTCGGTGTCCCGGAGTTCCGGGGCCCGGAGAACTGGACGTACGTCTTCCAGGACTACCCGCTGTTCTGGCCGGCCCTGCGCAACACCCTGTGGCTGGTCGGCGTGATGGTGACCTGCCGGGTGGTGTTCGGACTCGGGATCGGCCTGCTCATCACGAAGATCAGGACGGGGGCCGGAGTCTTCCGCACGCTGTTCTACCTGCCCTGTCTCGCCCCGCCCGTCGCCGCGACGCTGGCCTTCGTCTTCCTCCTCAATCCCGGCACCGGACCGGTCAACTCCGTCCTGGAGGGCCTGGGCGCACCGGCGCCCGGCTGGTTCACGGACTCCGCCTGGTCCAAGCCGGCGCTGACCGCGCTCGCGGTGTGGGGCGTGGGCGACCTGATGGTGATCTTCATGGCCGCCCTGCTCGACGTGCCGAAGGAGCAGTACGAGGCGGCCGAGCTGGACGGGGCGTCGGCCTGGCAGCGGTTCCGGTTCGTGACGCTGCCGAACATCTCGCCCATCGTGCTGTTCGCCGTGGTCACAGGCGTGATCCAGACCATGCAGTACTACACGCAGCCGCTGGTCGCCGGGAAGGTCGCCTCCGGGATCATCGGCGGCTCCGGTCAGTCCTTCGAACCGGGCTATCCCGACAAGTCAACCCTCACCCTCCCCCAACTCGTCTACAACCTCGGCTTCCAGCGCTTCGACTACGGCTCCGCCTGTGTGGTCGCCCTCGTGCTGTTCGCGCTGGCCATGGCGTTCACGGCGCTGCTGATGCGCCGCCGGGGCGGTCTGATCCAGGCAGGTGACCGATGACCCGGGTACTGGACCGGCCCGTGGCGGCCGGCACACCGCCCACCGAGGAGCGCACCGCCCGCCGGCGCGTCCTGCTGGAGTGGATCGCCGTCCACTCCCTGGGCGTGGCCGCCGCCCTCTTCTTCACGCTGCCGTTCGTGTTCGTCGTCCTCACCTCGCTGATGAGCGACCAGCAGGCCCTCACCCGCGACCTGTGGCCGCACACCTGGGAGTGGGGCAACTACCGGGCGGTCCTGGACACACCCGGCTTCCTGACCTGGTGGAAGAACACACTGCTCTACGCCGGTCTGGGCACCGTCCTGACCGTGGCCTCGTCGATCCCGGTGGCGTACGCGCTGGCGAAGTTCCGCTTCCGGGGCCGGCATCTGTCCCTGATGCTGGTGATCTCGACGATGATGCTGCCCCCACAGGTGATCATCATCCCGATGTACCTCTTCTGGGCGAAGCAGCTCGACCTGTCGGGCACCCTGTGGCCGCTGATCATCCCGATGGCCTTCGGCGACGCGTTCTCCATCTTCCTGCTGCGCCAGTTCCTGCTCACCATCCCGGACGAGTACCTGGACGCGGCGAGGGTCGACGGCTGCGGGGAGCTGCGCACCCTGCTGAAGGTCGTTCTGCCGATGGCCAGGCCGGGCATCGCGGCGGTGGCCCTCTTCCAGTTCTTCTACGCCTGGAACGACTACTTCGGCCCCCAGGTCTACGCCTCCGAGAACCCCGCCGCCTGGACGCTCTCCTACGGCCTGGAGTCCTTCAAGGGCGCCCACCACACCGACTGGAACCTGACCATGGCCGCGACCGTGCTGGTCATGGCCCCTGTGATCCTCGTGTTCTTCTTCGCGCAGAAGGCGTTCGTCGAGGGCGTCACACTGACCGGAGTAAAGGGTTGATGACTGCATGAAACTCACCGTGGTCGGCGGCGGTTCGACCTACACGCCCGAACTGATCGACGGATTCGCCCGGCTGCGGGACACGCTGCCCGTCGAGGAGCTGGTCCTGGTCGATCCGGCGGCGGACCGGCTGGAGTTGGTGGGCGGCCTCGCCCGCCGCATCTTCGCCAGGCAGGGGCACGACGGCCGGATCGTCACCACCTCCGACCTGGACGCGGCCGTCGACGGCGCCGACGCGGTCCTGCTCCAGCTGCGCGTCGGCGGCCAGGCCGCCAGGCAGCGGGACGAGACCTGGCCGCTGGAGTGCGGCTGCGTCGGCCAGGAGACGACCGGCGCGGGCGGTCTCGCCAAGGCGCTGCGCACGGTGCCGGTGGTGCTGGACATCGCCGAGCGGGTCCGCCGCGCCAACCCGGACGCCTGGATCGTCGACTTCACCAACCCGGTCGGCATCGTGACCCGTGCCCTGCTCCAGGCCGGGCACCGGGCGGTCGGACTGTGCAACGTGGCGATCGGGCTGCAGCGCAAGTTCGCCGCGCTGCTCGGGGTGGCGCCCGCCGACGTCCACCTGGACCACGTGGGCCTCAACCACCTCACCTGGGAGACCGGCGTCCGGCTCGGCGGCCCCGGTGGCGAGGACGTCCTGCCCCGCCTGCTGGCCGAGCACGGCGACACGGTCGCCGCCGACCTCCGCCTGCCCCGGCCCCTCCTGGACCGCCTGGGCGTCGTCCCGTCCTACTACCTGCGCTACTACTACGCCCACGACGAGGTCGTCGACGAACTGCGCACCAAGCCGTCCCGGGCCGCCGAGGTGGCCGGGATGGAGCGGCGACTGCTGGAGATGTACGGCGACCCGGCCCTGGACGAGAAGCCCGCGCTGCTCGCCGAGCGCGGCGGCGCCTACTACTCGGAGGCGGCCGTGGACCTCGCCGCCGCCCTGCTCGGCGGCGCGGGCTCCCCGTACCAGGTGGTGAACACCTCCAACCGGGGCACGCTGCCCTTCCTCCCGGACGACGCGGTGATCGAGGTGCCCGCGGCGGTGGGCGGCAGGGGCGCCGCCCCGCTGCCGGTGGCGACCGTGGACCCGCTGTACGCGGGGCTCATGGCGAACGTGACGGCGTACGAGGACCTGGCCCTGGACGCGGCCCTGCGCGGTGGCCGGGACCGGGTGCTGCGGGCGCTGCTCGCCCACCCCCTGGTCGGCCAGTACACGTACGCGGAGCAGCTCACCGACCGGCTGATCGCACACAACCGGGAGCACCTGGCGTGGGCCTGACCGCAAGCCTGCTCGCCGTCGACGCGGGCAACAGCAAGACCGACGTGGCCGTGGTGGCGGCCGACGGGGAGGTCCTCGCCACGGCCCGGGGCGGCGCCTTCCGCCCGCCGGCCGTCGGCGTCGAGCGGGCCGTGGACGCCCTGGCGGAGGCGGTGACGCGGGCCTTCGGGGCGGCGGGCGTCACCTCCGTCGACCACGTGTCGGCGTGCCTGGCCAACGCCGACCTGCCCGTGGAGGAGGAGCAGCTGGCCGCCTCGCTGCACGCGCGCGCGTGGGGGGCGAGTGTCGACGTACGCAACGACACGTTCGCGATCCTGCGGGCCGGCGTCTCCGAGCCGCTCGGCGTCGCCGTCGTGTGCGGGGCGGGCGTCAACTGCGTGGGCATGCGTCCCGACGGCCGCACCGCCCGTTTCCCGGCCGTCGGCCGCATCTCCGGCGACTGGGGCGGCGGCTGGGGGCTGGCCGAGGAGGCGCTGTGGCACGCGGCACGGGCGGAGGACGGCCGCGGCGGGCCCACGGAACTGGCCCGCACCCTGCCGGCCCACTTCGGCCTCGACTCGATGTACGCCCTCATCGCGGCCCTGCACCTGCGGCACGTCGAGCCCGTACGGCGGCACGAGCTGACCCCCGTGCTGTTCGCCACGGCGGCCGGCGGCGACCCGCTCGCGCGGTCGATCGTGGACCGGCAGGCCGACGAGGTGGTGGCCATGGCCACCGTCGCGCTGACCCGCCTCGACCTGCTGGCCGAACCCGCGCCGGTCCTGCTGGGCGGCAGCGTGCTGGCGGCACGGCACCCGCGGCTCGACGACCGGATACGGGAACTGCTGGCGGCCCGTGCCCCCAAGGCGGTCCCCCGGGTGGTGACGGCCCGGCCCGTACTGGGCGCGGTGCTGCTGGGTCTCGACCACGTGGACGCGGCCCCGGGGGCCCATGCGCGAGCGCGGGAGCACTTCACCGGCTGAGCCGTCCCAGGCGCCCCAGGCGCCCCAGGCACAGGCGTCCCAGGCGTCCCAGGCACAGGCGTCCCAGGCGCCCCAGGCACAGGCGTCCCAGGCGCCCCAGGCACAGGCGTCCCAGGCGCCCGTACCATCCGTCCCTCCATGTCGCCCGCGCCCCCGTGCCGCCCGTGCCCCGCGCCACCCGTAGCGTCCGGGGTGCGGGCGGCCCGGGTGCGGGCGGGGGAACCGGACCGCATCCCCTGGCGTATTCATGGGCAGGGGTGGTGCGTGGCGCCGGGGGACGCACCGAGATCGGGGGAAGGCCGGTGCGAAGGTCGGTGCGGGCAGCGATACTTGCGGCGACGGATGACCATGGGGGAGGTCAGCAGTGACTCAACCGCCGAAAGGCAGCGCGGGGCCGCCGCCGGGCACGGGCGTGCCCGCCCCGCCCGCCGTACCGGCGCGCTCCGGGCCGCTGCCGGGGCAGCGCTCGGCCGGCGCGCTCGCCGCTCCCCCGCCGCCCACTCCCACGCCCGTGCCCCCGGCGCCGCGCCGCACCGCCTTCGCCGAGGGCGTGGACCGGGTGCGCGCGGCGGCGGGCACCGAGCCGGGGCGGCTGCGCATCATCGGCGCGCTGCTCGCCGTGCTCGTCGTCGCCTTCGGCACGGTCACCGCCTGGCAGATGAACGAGCGGTCCGTGGCGGCCGACGACGTGCTGACCCGCAGCCAGCCGCTCAGCTCCGCCGCGGCCGACATCTACCGCTCCCTCGCCGAGGCCAACACCGCGGCCTCCAGCGGCTTCCTCGCCGGCGGCCAGGAGACGGAGAACTCCCGCGCGCGGTACGACCACGGTATCCGCGCGGCCGCCGAGGGGCTCGTGACGGCCGCCGCCAACTCCGAGCCCAGGTCGCCGGCGGCGACGACCATCACCAGGCTCAACCGCCTGCTGCCGGAGTACAAGGGCCTGGTCGAGCGGGCCCGCACCTACAACCGGCAGGGCTTCCCCGTCGGCGGCGCCTATCTGCGCTACGCCAACGAGAAGATGCAGAAGGAGATGCTCCCGGCGGCGGAGGACCTCTACAAGAAGGAGAACCAGCGGCTGAGCGCCGACTACGGCGACGCCAAGCCCTACCCCTGGGCCGCCATCGCCCTCGGCGTCGCCCTGCTCGCCGCGCTGGCCTGGGCCCAGCACCGCAACTACCGGCGCACCAACCGCGTCCTGAACCACGGTCTGGTCGCCGCGACGACCGCCTCAGCGATCGTGCTGCTCTGGCTGGTCGTCGGCCACAGCGTCGCGCGGTCGAACCTGACCGACTCCTACGAGCACGGCGTGCGCTCCCTCAACGCGCTGAACGAGGCCCGCATCGCCTCCCTCAAGGCCCGGGGCAACGAGAACCTCACCCTGGTCTCCCGCGGCGCGGAGACCACCAAGGTGGACGACAAGACGTACGACTCCTACGACCTGGCCTTCGGGAAGAACATGGACGCCCTCGGCAAGGCCCTGGCCGAGGCGGGGCGGCTCGCCGACGACCGGGCGGGCGAGCAGCCGGTCGGCACGGCGAACGGCAACATGACGGAGTGGAAGAGGCGTCACACCTCGGCCCGTGAGCAGGACGAGAACGGCAACTACCAGCAGGCGCTCGACCTGGTGATCGGCGGCGACGGCGCCACGGTCGAGTGCTTCGACGGCGTCGACGACGCGCTCGCCACCGCGCTCGGACACGAGGAGGAGGAGTTCGAGCGGGCGGCGGACGACGGCCTGGGCGCGATGGCGTACCTGCCGCAGGGCGCCGGTGTGCTCGCCGCGCTGGGGGCCGCCGGAGCGCTGGTGGGCATCGGCCGCAGGCTGTCGGAGTACCGGTGATGCGGGGTACGGGCCCGGCGGGCCGGTGGGAAGGGGCGGTACCCGTGGAAGGGGACGTGAGGATGCGTGCGGGACGGTTGCGGACCGGTCTGAGGGGCTGGGGCGGTGTCGGGGCGATGGCGTTCGCCTGCGTACTCGCGGTGCTGTCGGCCCTGCTCCTGCCGGTGGTCCACTCCCACGGCGAGGGCGGCGGCGGTACGGACGACGGCGCCCACGGCGTCGCCCACGGCGGCCAGGCGCGGGCCGCGCGGGACTGCACGGACCCGGAGAAGCAGACCCTCTCCCCGTCCGGGGACGACGGCCCCGCCATCGACGAGATCCGCGCCCGCGAGGGCGAGAAGCGCAAGCTGATCGTCGGGGTCGACCAGAACAGCTACCGCTGGGGCTACCGCGACCCGAACAGCGGCGGTGGCGCCGCGCTGGAGGGCTTCGACATCGACCTGGCGCACCGGATCGCGAAGGACATCCTCGGCGACGAGGACGCCGTGCAGTTCAAGGCGATACCGACCGACCAGCGGGTCCCCGCGATCCAGGACGGCCGGGTCGACATGGTGGTCCGCACGATGACCGTCAACTGCGACCGGCTGCGGGACGTCGCGTTCTCCGCGCCCTACTTCAGGACCGGCCAGCAGGTGCTGGCGCCCAAGTCCTCGGACATCACCGGGTACGACGGCACACTGGCGGGCAAGAAGATCTGCACGGCGGCGGGTTCGACGGCGCTGAGCACGCTGGAGCGGGACCGCGAGGACGGCACGCTCGCCGCCGGCGCCGACCTCCGCACCACGGTGCCCAGCCAACTGGACTGCCTGGTAAGGCTCCAGCTCGGCGAGGTCGACGCGGTGGTCACCGACGGCGCCCTCGCCGCGAGCCAGGCAGCGCAGGACCCGACGGTGGAGCTGAAGGGCGACGCCTTCACCACCGAGTACTACGGCGTGGCGATGAAGAAGGACGCCGACGATCTGGTACGCCGGGTCAACCGGATCCTGGAGGAGTGGCGGGCGGACCCGGCCGAGGGGTGGCAGCACTCGTACGACGTGTGGCTGTCGAGGACCATGGACGACGCGGCGAAGTCGCGGCCACCGACCCCGCGGTACCTGCGCGGGAGCTGACCGGCGGCCGCACCGCACGTGAAGAGCACAGGCAAGTCCGCGACAGCGAGAGGTGATCGATGGGCGACACGGGACCCACCGGGCCGGTGATGGACCGGGACGAGGTGGACCGTGCGCTGGCGCGGCTCGGAGCGGAGCACGAGGCGATCGAGACCTCGCTCCTCGCCCTCCAGGACCACGCGGGCCGCAGACTCCTCGAGGGCGCCGAGCTGACGGGCGTCACCGTCGAGCGCTGGGCGGTAGCGGAGGCGTCGATCACGCTGCTGTGGACCTTCTTCGACGCGTACACGGGCGCGCTGCGCACCGCCAGGGAGATCCGCTCCCGGCGCCGCTGGTCGAGCCGCGAGGACCTGGCGGAGCTGACGGAGCTGCTGCGCGGCGACGCCGTCACGGTGGCCGGCGCCGCCGCCGGCGCGTCCACCGCGCACGGCGGACCGGGCCGGCTCAGCCAGCGGTACTCACTGGTGACGCTGGTGGACCGGATGAACGAGCTGTACGCCACCTCGCTGGACATGGTGGTCGCCGCCGACGCGGTGTGGTCGGCGCTGCCCGCCCGGATCGATTTACTGGCCGCCGAGCTCCGGCGCACCCGCGAGCTGGCGCACTCGGTGGGGGTGCGCCCCGGCGAGCACCCGGCAGGCGACGACCTGGAGCGGATCACCCGCACCCTGACCCGGCTGCGCGAGCGGGTGGTGTCCGACCCGCTGGCCTTCTGGTCGCCCGCCAAGGGCAGTTCGGCACCGGGCGGCGGCCGTCCCGACACCACGGTGTACGACCGGGAGGCGCGTGCCCTGGAGGAGGTGCGCCGCGAGATCGACGCGGTGCTGGCCGTGCGCCAGGACGCCGAGCAGCGGATCGTGCGGCTGCGGGACGTGCTCTCCCGTGCGGACCGCACGCTGGCCGAGGCCCGCACCGCGCGGGGCGAGGTGCTGGCGAAGATCGCCGCGACGGAGGTGCCGGTCGTCGGCGGACCGCCGATCGTGCTCCAGGAGCAGCTGGCGGCGGCCGCCGAGTACCGCAGGCACGCCCAGTGGCACCGGCTGTCGCCGCTTCTGGAGTCCCTGGAGGAGAAGGCCGAGGACGAACTGCTGCGCGCCCGGGAGTCGTTGACGGCGGTCACCGCGCCGCTCGCGGTCCGTGCCGAGCTGCGCGGCCGGCTCGACGCGTACAAGGCGAAAATGGCCCGGCTGGGTCACGCCGAGGACCCGGAGCTGGCCGAGAAGTACGAGAGGGCGCGCCGCATGCTGTGGAGCGCGCCCTGCGACCTGCGCGTCGCCGAGCAGGCCGTGCTGCGCTACCAGCACGCGGCGGCCGAACTGCTCGGCACCGCGCGGCGCGTGCCCGGGCAGGGCGGGCCGGTGGACCGGACGGGGCCCGGCGCATGAGCGACAAGGGGGAGGCAGCGTCATGAGCGAGGCAGGGCGGACGTGTCAGCGCCCCGGCTGCGGCGGGACCTACGAGGACATGGGCGGCGGCGAGCTGTACTGCGACACGTGCGGTCTCGCGCCGGTCGTCGCCGCGGGCGGCGCGCTCGGCTCGGCACCGACCGGCGTCACCGGAGCCGGGGGCCGGGGTTCGCGCGGGCGCGGGTCGCGCGGTTCGCTCGGTGCGTCGCGCGGCGGGAGCGCCCACTCCGGCGGCCGCAGTGCGGGTACGTCCTCGCGGTCGTCGCGCTCGTCGAGGTCCCGGCGCTCCGTGTCGGGGCGGCTCTCGCGGGCGGTGTCGGGCCGTTCCACGGGGCGTTCGGTGTCGGTGCGCAGCTCCGGTTCGGGCGCAGGTTCGACCGGGCGCGGGCGCCTCGGCGTCGGTCTCGTCGAGGTACCGGCGGTGCCTCGGCCCGACCCGCGGGAGATGGTCATGGACCACCCCGAGGTGCCCGAGCGCAAGCGGTTCTGCTCGCGCTCGGACTGCGGGGCACCGGTCGGGCGGGCGCGCGGGGAGCGGCCGGGCCGCACGGAGGGCTTCTGCACCAAGTGCGGCCACCCCTACTCGTTCGTGCCCAAGCTGACGGCCGGTGACGTCGTGCACGGCCAGTACGAGGTGGTGGGCTGTCTCGCGCACGGCGGGCTCGGCTGGGTCTACCTCGCGGTCGACAAGGCGGTCTCGGACCGCTGGGTGGTCCTCAAGGGCCTGCTCGACACCGGCGACCAGGACGCGATGGCGGCGGCGATCTCCGAACGGCGCTTCCTCGCCGAGATCGAGCACGCCAACATCGTGCGGATCTACAACTTCGTCGAGCACCTCGACCAGCGCACCGGCTCCCTGGACGGCTACATCGTCATGGAGTACGTCGGCGGCAAGTCGCTCAAGGAGATCGCCAACGCCCGGCGCTCCCCCGCGGGCAGACGCGACCCGCTGCCGGTCGAACAGGCCTGCGCGTACGGCATCGAGGCGCTGGAGGCGCTCGGCCACCTGCACAGCCGCAAGCTGCTGTACTGCGACTTCAAGGTCGACAACGCCATCCAGACCGAGGACCAGCTCAAGCTCATCGACATGGGCGCGGTCCGCCGCATGGACGACGACGAGTCGGCCATCTACGGCACGGTGGGCTACCAGGCCCCCGAGGTCGCCGACGTCGGCCCGTCGGTGGCGTCCGACCTGTACACCGTCGGTCGCACGCTCGCCGTGCTGTCGTTCGACTTCCAGGGCTACACCACCGTCTACGCCGACTCGCTGCCGGTCCCCGACAGCATCGACGTCTTCCGGCACTACGAGTCGTTCTACCGGCTGCTGGTGCGTGCCACGGACCCCGATCCGGCCCGCAGGTTCGCCTCCGCGCAGGAGATGGCGGAGCAGCTGACGGGTGTGCTGCGCGAAGTGGTCTCGCTCCAGACGGGCCGCGCCCGGCCCGCCGTCTCCACCCTGTTCGGGCCCGAGGTCCGCGTGACGGACACGGAGTTGTTCCCGCGGCTGGACGGCGAGGTGTCCCGGCTGGGGGCCAGAGCGGCCCGTACGAGAAGGGGCCGGGGCGGCTCGGGTGCGGCCCTGCCGGGCGGGGCGGGCCCCGCGCCCGCGCTGCCGGGCGGGAGCGGGCCGGCCCCGGGCGCGCCGGGCGGGACCGTCGCGCACGCCCCGCCGCTCGGCACGGGCCCGGGGCCGGGGGGCGCGAGCGCGTCGCTGCCGGGTGCCGTGAGCTCGGTCGGCGGTCTGGACGTCGGGACCTCCGGTCTGGTCAAGCCCGCCGACGCGCCCACGGCCGCGCTCGCGCTGCCGGTCCCGCGGGTCGACGTGGGCGACCCCAACGCGGGCTTCCTGGCGGGCCTCATGGCGTCGGCGCCGGGTGAGCTGCTGACCGCGCTGGCCGCCGCGCCGGTGCCGTCGACCGAGACGCGGCTGCGGCAGGTCCGGGCACGGCTGGAGAACGGCGACGCGTCCGGCGCGCTGGCGGCCCTGCAGACGCTGGAGGGCGAGCACCCCGACGACTGGCGGGTGGTCTGGTACCGCGGTCTCGCCGCGCTGGTGACCGGCGCCCACGAGGACGCCGCGCTGGCCTTCGACGCGGTCTACGACGCCTTCCCCGGCGAGATCGCGCCCAAGCTGGCGCTGGCCCTGTGCGCGGAGGTGCTGGGGCAGCTCGACAACGCCGCCGAGTACTACCGGCTGGTGTGGTCCTCCGACCCGAGCCATGTCAGCGCGGCGTTCGGGCTGGCCCGGGTCCAGCTGGCCGGCGGCGACCGGACCGGTGCCGTACGGACGCTGGAGTCGGTGCCGGAGTCGTCCGTCCACTGCACCGGTGCGCGCGTGGCGGCCGTACGGGCACGGCTGCGGCGGCGCACCGCGGCCCCGGGCGACCTGGCGTTCCTGGACGATCTGGTCGCCGCCGCGCGACAGGTCGAGGCGCTGGACGTGTACGGTCTGGATCCGGCGCGGCGCGAGCAACTGTCGGCCGAGGTCCTCGGTTGCGCGCTCGACTGGGTACTCTCCGGAGGTCGGGGTTCCGTCCCTCCCGCCGCCGGGGGACGGACGCTGCTCGACAGCGGCCTGGACGAACGCGCCCTGCGCTTCGGCCTGGAGCGCTCGTACCGCACGCTGGCCCGGCTGGCGCGGGGCGGCGAGGAGAGGATCGACCTGGTGGAACGTGCCAATCGTTACCGCCCCCGGACGTGGGTGTAGTTGATGTCGCAGATGCCCCAGCAGGCCGCTGTGCCGAAGTGCCCGAGCTGCGAGGAACCCCTCGATTCGGGTGACCGTTTCTGCGGTGCCTGCGGATACGACCTGTCCGTCGTGCCGGCGCGGCCCGAGGACAGCCCGGCCCTCGCCGTCAACGGCGCGGTGCCCGCCCCGGCGCCCGCGCCGGACGGCGCGGACTGGCCCGCGGCCCGGGACTCGGACGGCCACGGCCGCCCCGCCCCGGTGCACGCGGCGGCCGAGCTGCCGGGCACCGACTCGGGCGGTTCCCCGCTGCCCCCGTCGCCCCCGCCCGCGGTACCGCCTTCGGCTCCGGCCGCTCCCGCCGCTCCGGCTGGGGTACCCGCGCCGGGCGTGCGCTTCGACCGGCCGGGCGAACCCGACGAGTACCCCTTGCAGGCGCCCGACCCACGGCTGACCGCCGAAGCCGAACAGGCCGCGCCCGCCGCACCGGGCGCGGTCGAGAAGGTGTGCGTGGCCTGCCGTGCGGGCCGCGTCGACGACGACGGCTACTGCGAGAACTGCGGCCACGCCCAGCCCCGCGAACGCGACCACATGGAGCAGGAATCGGGCCCGGTCGCCGCCGTCAGCGACCGCGGCCTGCGCCACCACCGCAACGAGGACGCGTTCTCGGTCGGCTGCACCGTGCTGCCCGACGGCGCTCCCGCGAGCGTGGCGATCGTCTGCGACGGCGTGTCCTCCGCGACCCGCCCCGACGACGCCTCCCTCGCCGCCTCCCGGGCGGCCGGCGAGTCGCTCCTCGGCGCCCTGCCGCGCGGCACGCACCCGCAACAGGCCATGCACGACGCCATCCTGGCCGCCTCCCACGCCGTCAACGCGCTGGCCGACGAGCCCGCCACCGTCCGCCAGCAGGCCCCGCACCAGAACGCGCCCGCCTGCACCCTGGTCGGCGCCGTGGTCACCGCCGGTCTGCTGGTCGTCGGCTGGGTCGGCGACAGCCGCGTCTACTGGGTGCCGGCCGACCGCGCCGCCCCGCCCGTCCGGCTCACCGAGGACGACTCGTGGGCCGCGCAGATGGTCGCCGCGGGCCTGATGAGCGAGGCCGAGGCCTATGCCGACGAGCGCGCCCACGCGATCACCGGCTGGCTGGGCGCCGACGCCTACGAACTGGAGCCGCACACCGCGTCCTTCAAGCCGGACCGGCCCGGTGTGGTCGTGGTCTGCACGGACGGCCTGTGGAACTACGCGGAGTCCGCCGAGGAGATGGCCGGGGCCATGCCCCTGGACGCCGCCGTCCGCCCGCTGCACAGCGCCCGCGTTCTGGTCGGCCACGCCCTGGACGGCGGGGGCCACGACAACGTAACAGTGGCCCTCGTGCCGTTCCCGGCCCCGCCGCAGGGGGCAGGATCGGCCTGAGGCCTCCGCACGGGCACGGACGAGGAGCGGGGTCTCGCGGACCGCAGGGGGCGGTCCGCAGCGGCAGTCAGGGCCCCCACCGCTGTGGGGACGTAGAGGGGGATGCGATCCGGCATGGCCAATTTCTCGAAGTCGAACGTGCCGCAGTTCGCGGTGGACGTCTACCAGAACGAGTACCTGCCCGAGGGCGGCCGTGAGGTCAACGCCATCGTCACGGTCACCGCGACCGGCGGCGGCACGATCGGGACCGCGGTCGCCGCGCCCCACCTGTACTCGCCGGGACAGGGCCCGTCCGCCGCCGTGGTGTTGATGGTCGACTGCTCGGGCTCGATGGACTACCCGCCGACCAAGATGCGCAACGCCCGCGACGCCACGGCCGCCGCGGTCGACACCCTGCGCGACGGCGTGCACTTCGCCGTGGTCGGCGGCACCCATGTGGCCAAGGAGGTCTACCCGGGCGGCGGCCGGCTCGCGGTCGCCGACGCCACCACCCGGGGGCAGGCCAAGCAGGCGCTGCGCGGACTCGGCGCGGGCGGCGGCACCGCCATCGGCACCTGGCTCCGGCTGGCCGACCGGCTGCTGTCGTCGGCGGACGTCGCCATCCGGCACGGCATCCTGCTCACCGACGGCCGTAACGAACACGAGTCGCCCGAGGACCTCAGGACGGCGCTCGACGCCTGTGCCGGGCGTTTCACCTGCGACGCCCGTGGCGTGGGCACCGACTGGGAAGTGAAAGAAGTCACAGGGATCGCCTCCGCCCTGCTCGGCACCGCCGACATCGTCGCCGACCCGGTGGGCCTGGCCTCGGACTTCACGCGGATGATGGAGACGGCCATGGGCAAGGAGGTCGCGGACGTCGCGCTGCGCCTGTGGACCCCGGTCGGCACCACGGTGAAGTTCGTCAAGCAGGTCGCCCCGACGGTCGAGGAGCTGACCGACCGCCGCACCGGGGCGGGACCGCGGGCCGGGGACTACCCCACCGGTTCCTGGGGCGACGAGTCCCGTGACTACCACGTCTGCGTGCGGGTGCCGGCCGCCGACCTCGGCCGGGAGATGCTGGCCGCCCGCGTCCGCCTGGTCATCCCGGAGCCCGGGGGCAGCGTCCAGGACCTCGGCGCGCAGGGTCTCGTACGGGCCGTGTGGACGGACGACATGGTCGCTTCCACGTCGATCAACCCCCAAGTCGCCCACTACACCGGGCAGGCCGAACTGGCACAAGCCATCCAGCAGGGGCTCGATCTGCGCAAAGCGGGAGACATCGACGGAGCAACGGCGAAACTGGGCCGCGCGGTTCAGCTCGCCGGGGTCTCCGGGAACGCGGATACGGCGAAACTGCTCGCGAAGGTGGTGGACGTGGTGGACGCGGCTGCGGGTACTGTGCGACTGAAAGCGAAGGTCGAGGAGGCCGACGAGATGACTCTCGAGACCCGGTCGACCAAGACTGTTCGTGTGAAGAAGTGACGCAGGACAACCACCGCGCGACACGCCCGCAAGAGAGGGAAGCTCCGACATGCCGACCTGCCCGAACGGACACCAGTCGGGTTCCGACGACTGGTGCGAGGTCTGCGGTCACCGCATGGCCGGTGCCGTGCCGCCCCCTCCGCCGCCACCGCCCCCCGGCGGCTACGGCTTCCCGCCGCCCGGTGGCCCGGGTGGTCCCGGCGGCGGCCCGGGTGGTCCCGGCGGCGGCCCCGGTGGTCCGGGCGGCGAGCCGCAGCTGTGCCCGCAGTGCCGCACGCCGCGTGAGGGCGGTGCGCCGTTCTGCGAGGAGTGCCGGTGGAACTTCCTGACCAACACCGCCACCTCGTACACCCCCGCCGCCCCGCGCCCGCCGGCGCCCGGCGGTCCGGCGCCGCACTTCCAGCAGCCGCCGGCGGGCCCGTCGTACGGCGGCGGTGACTCGTACGACTACCAGGGCTCGCGCCCGTCCCAGGTGAACCGTCCCGCCGAACCGATCCCCCCGGGCCCGCCCTTCGGCGGCGACCCGTCGGGGCGCGGTGGCCCGGGGAGTCCCGGTGGTCCCGGGGGTCCCGGCGGGCCGGTTGGCGGTCCCGGCGGTCCTGCGGGCGGCCCCGGCGGTCCGCATGGTCCCGGCGGTCCCTACAACCCCGGTGGTCCCGGTGGTCCCGGTGGGCAGAACGGGCCAGGTGGGCAGAACGGGCCAGGTGGGCCCGGTGGGCAGAACGGTCCCGGTGGGCCCGGTGGCCCTGGCGGTTTCGGCAGCCCCGAGCGTCCCGGTGGCCCTGGCGGTTTCGGTGGCCCCGGCGGCCCCGAGCGTCCCGGCGGCCCCGAGCGTCCCGGTGGCCCCGGTGGCCCCGGTGGTCACAACGACCCCTCCGGTCACAACAACCCCTCGGGTCCCCCCGCCCGGCCCGGTTTCGGCGCTGACCCGTCGCGGCCGGTCCCGCCTCCGCCCGGACCGGTCCCGCCCGCGCCCGGCGGCCCCGGCGGCGCGCCGCAGGGCTACCAGTCCGGTCCCCCTGCCCCGCCCGCGTTCCCGCAGGAGACCAACCGCCCGCAGCAGGGCGGCCCGGCCTTCGGCGGCGGTGACGACGACTGGGTGCTCTCTCCGCCGTCGTCGACCGGACCGGGAGCCCCTGGAGGACCGGGCGGACCGGGCGGGCCAGGCGGTCCGAACGGCCCGGGTCCGGCCCAGGGCGGCGGCTACGGCTACCCGCAGCCCGGCGCCACCCAGGCCCCGCCCGGCCAGGGCTTCCCGCAGCAGCCGCAGCGGCCCCGGCAGCCGACGACCTGGTCGGCGACCATCGGTCCGGACCGCGAGTACTTCATGGCGATGATGCAGCGCTCCGGCCCCGAGGCCGCGGGCCTGAACCTGCCCGCGTACTCGCCCGAGCAGCAGCGCGCGCTCACCGGGAACCAGATCACCATCGGCCGCCGCCGGCACTCCACCGGCGACACCCCGGACATCGATCTGGCCGTACCGCCGGAGGACCCGGGCGTCTCGCACCAGCACGCGGTGCTGGTGCAGCAGCCGGACGGCAGCTGGGCGGTCGTCGACCAGAACTCGACGAACGGCACGACGGTCAACGGCGGCGAGGAGCCGATCCAGCCCTTCGTGCCGGTGCCGCTCCAGGACGGCGACCGGGTCCACGTGGGCGCCTGGACGACGATCACGCTCCGCCGGGGCTAGCGCGACCGGCACGACCGGCGGTCTCCGTCAGGCGAACGGCCAGGCGTACGGGCCTTCGGGGTCGTCCAGCCACGCCCAGGCCCGTTCGCCGCTGACGGTGATGCCGTAGCGCTCGCGGCGCGGGGCGTCCTCGCGGTCCCACAGGGCGTACGCCTCCTGCGGGTCGAGGCCGCCCCGGCTCAGCGCCAGCAGGAAGCGGAACAGGTCGTCCTCCCGGGCCCGGCGCGGCACTCCGCCCAGGCCCGGCGTGTCCGGCTCGGAGCGGGCCGCGCCCCGCAGCGGTACGAAGTACGCGGGGGTGCGCAGGAAGCGCCCCTCCGCGTGTCCGGCGTCGCGGACGGTGAGGACGACGAGGCCGGTGGCGAGCGGGGTCAGGATCCGGCCGCCGGGGCGGCACTGGGCCAGCCAGGCGCGGGGCACCGAGGGCAGCGTGCAGGTGGCGACGATCCGGTCGTAGGGGGCGCGTTCGGGAACGCCGCGGGCGCCGTCGCCGGTGACGACGGCCGGGTGGTACCCGGCGTCGGCCAGGTGCCGGCGGGCCGACTCGGTGATCTCGGGGTCCAGGTCGACGGTGGTGACCAGACCGCCGTCGCCGAGCCGGTGGGCGAGCAGGGCGGCGTTGTAGCCGGTGCCGGCGCCGATCTCCAGGATCCGGTCGCCGTCCCGCACGTCCAGTGCCACCAGCATCATCGCCATCAGCGAGGGCTGGCTGCTGGAGGAGAGCAGTTCGCCGTCGCGCATCCGGGTCGCCAGCGGGGCGTCGGCGTACGCGCCGCGCACCCAGCGCTCGCGGGCGCCCCGGTCGGGGGCCTCGCCCCACCGGCGTTCGTAGCCGCCCCGGACGCCGACGTAGTAGTACGGCACGAAGAGGTGGCGCGGGACCGCCCGGAACGCCTCCCGCCACACCGGGTCGGCCGTCCAGGCACCGCTCAGCTCGATCTCCCGCACCAGCTCCGCCCGCGCGGAGGCGGCGAGGCTGTCCAGGTCCTCGTACCCGCCCATGCCTCCACAGTACGGGCCCGCCGGCCGACGGGCCGGGGGCCCGACGCGGCCCCGGGTGTCCCGGGTGTCCCGGGTGTCCCGGGTGTCCCGGGGAGTTATGGGCGGGTCCTAGGTCTTGAGTCCTATGTCCCCGTGTCTGAGACCATGGACGGCGTGAACGAGATTCGGCGCGGCACGCTTCAGGAGCAGACCTTCTACGAGCAGGTCGGCGGGGAGGAGACCTTCCGCAAGCTCGTCCACCGTTTCTACCGGGGGGTGGCCGAGGACCCGATCCTGCGGCCGATGTACCCCGAGGACGACCTGGGACCGGCCGAGAACCGCTTCGCGCTGTTCCTCATGCAGTACTGGGGCGGCCCGACGACGTACAGCGACAACCGCGGCCATCCGCGGCTGCGGATGCGGCACGCCCCCTTCGTCGTCGACCGGGCCGCGCACGACGCGTGGCTGAAGCACATGCGGGTCGCCCTCGACGAGCTGGGCCTGTCCGAGGAGCACGAGCAGACGCTGTGGAAGTACCTGACGTACGCGGCGGCCTCGATGATCAACACCCCTGGTTGATCCCGGTACCCGGGGACCCGGACCGACCCATGACCGGATCTTCCACGTCCCTGCATGACCGGGTAGGGTGACGGCCGCATTCCGGTCATCCGACGCCGGATTCCGGTCACGATCCGGTCAAGTCCAGGTCCCAGGCGCTTACTTCCGTACCTGCTCCTCTGACACCATCCGGGAGAGGTCTGGACAACAAGGGCGGGGGCCGTGTGGCGGGGTACGGGGGGCTGGTCGGGTTCGTGCTGCTGCGTGCGCGGGCGCACCGCCTGCTGCTGGCCGCCGCCCTGCTCACCGTCCTGCTGACGACCACGGTGCTGGCCACCCTGACCGCCTACTCGGGCGCCATCGGCGACGCGGCCCTGCGGCACGCCCTCGCCGAGTCGCGCACCGGGGCGGACGCCGCGCTGATCGTGAAGGCGGACGTACCGGCGACCCAGCGGCCGGCCGCCGACGCCGCCGTGCGCGAGGGTGCCGCGAGAACCTTCGACGGGCTGCCGCGCACGGTACGGACCCTGGTGCGCTCGGGTCCGTACGCGCTGCCGGGCTCCCTGCGGCCCCCGGCCGAGCGGTCCGGCGACCCCGATCTGACGTTCTTCGCGGCGCTCGACCCGTCGCGGGTCCGAATCGACGAGGGCCGAATGCCCCGGGGCGGGGACGGGGACGAGAACGCGGACGTGGACGTGGACGTGGAGGGGAGCGGCGGCGACGGCGGCCGCGACGGACCGGCCGGTGGGACGGTCGAGGTGGCGGTGCCCGTGGCCGCCGCCGAGCGCCTCGGCGTCCGTCCGGGCGACCGGCTCACCCTCACCGACCGGCTCGACGGCCCGGCCGTCCGGATCGTGGTGAGCGGCCTGTACCGGCCGGTCGACAGCGGGTCACCGTACTGGCGCCTCGACGACCTGGACGGGCGCGGCGTCAAGGAGGGCGGGTTCACGACCTACGGGCCGCTGCTCGCCCCGCCCGGTGCGCTGAGCGGCGGCCGGGTCAGCGCGGGGACGTCCGGGTGGCTGGTGACGGCGGACTACTCGTCGCTGTCGACCGGACGGACCGACGCCCTGCGGGAGGCGGCGCGGGACGGTGTGGCGTGGCTTCGCGCGCGGCCGGCGCTCAGCGACGCCACCACGGCGTCGACCGGACTGCCCACGGTGCTGGACCGTCTCGACCGCTCGCTGACCGTCTCCCGCTCCGTCCTCCTCGTCATCGCGCTGCAACTCGTCCTGCTCGCGGGCGGCGCGTTGCTGCTGGTGGCGCGGCTGCTCAGCGTGGAGCGCGCGGGCGAGCTGCGGCTGCTGCGGGCGCGTGGCGCCTCCCGGGCCCGGTTGGCGGCGGGGTCCGCGCTGGAGGCGTTGCTGCTGGCCGTGCCCGCGCTGATCTGCGCGCCGCTGCTGGCCGGGCCGCTGATCCGGTTGCTGGCCGGGCAGGGGGCACTGGCCCGGATCGGGCTGGGCTGGGAGCCGACGGCCGGCGGCAGCGGCACGGTGTGGCTGGTGGCGGCGGTCGCGGCCCTCGGCTGCACGGCGGCCGTGACGCTGCCCGCGCTGACCCTCGCACCGGAGGTGCGCGTCCGGAACCGGGCGTTGCCGAGCTGGCTGCGCGCCGGCGCGGACGTGGGCCTGCTGGTGGTCGCCGGCCTCGCCTACCGGCAGTTGGACCGGCAGACCTCCGCCGACGGGACGGGCGAGGCCGGGGAAGCGGGCACCCTCGGGATCGATCCGCTGTTCGTGGCGACGCCCGCGCTGGCACTGCTGGCCGGGACGGTGCTGGCGCTGCGGTTGCTGCCGCTGGTGGCGCGGCTCGCGGAGCGCCGGGCGGCGAGCGGGCGCGGGCTGGCCGCGGCGCTGGCCGGCTGGCAGCTGAGCCGGCGTCCGATGCGCGGGGCGGGGCCCGTGCTGCTGCTGGTGCTCGCCGTGGCGCTCGGCACGATGGCCATCGGCCAGGGCGCCTCCTGGTCCCGTTCGCAGGACGACCAGGCCGACTTCCGCACGGGAGCGCCGATACGGGTGCAGGCCTCCGGCACGGCGGAGCCGGGCCGCACCGGCCGGATCGCGGGCGTCAGCGGCGTACGGGAGGTCGCCCCCGCGGCCCGGTCCGCGGTCTCGCTGTCCGGGGACCGCACGGCGACGGTGCTCGCGCTGGACACCTCGCACGCGGCGGGCCTGATGCTGATGCGGCCCGACCTGGCGGACGAGTCGCCGCGCCGGCTGCTGTCCGGAATGGCGCCCGGGCGGTCGTCGAAGGGCGCGAAGATCCCGGCGGGCACGGCCCGGCTGGCACTGACGGCGACCCTGACCGTCCCGGACGCCGCTCCGGACGCCACTCCGACCCCCGGCCCGCCCCCCGGCCCGACCTCCGGGCCGACCTCCGCCCCGACCCCCGACCCGACCTCCGGGCCGACCTCCGGGCCGTCGCCCGGCCCGTCCTCCGGCGAAGCGCGGTCGGCGGAGGTGGCGGTCACCGTCGAGGACCGCTGGGGCACCCCGTACCGGCTGGCGGCCGGGTCGCTGACCGCCGACGGCCGGGAGCACACCCTCGCCACGGACGTCTCCGGCGGACCGTTCACCCTGACCGGCGTCGAGTCCAAGGTGGTGCAACCCACGGGCCGGGGGGAGGAACACCGCCTGACCGTACGGCAGGTGACCGCCACGGCCGCCGACGGGACCGCAGGGCGCATACCGCTGCCCGGCGCCTGGACGGCCGGGACGGAGCTGGCACCGGCATCGCTCGCACCGGGCGCGGTGGGTGCCCCGTCGACGCCGCGCGTACTGGACGGGAAGCCGCTCGCCGTCGTATACCGCACGGGCCGCTCGGACAACTCGGCGATCACCACGCTGACCGTGCGGCTGCGGGTCGCGCAGCCCGGGCCCGCCCAGGTGACCGCCGTCGCCACCGACCGTTTCCTCGCCTCCGCGGGCGCCCGCACCGGACAGCGCGTCACGGTGCTGATCGGCGGCCACGACGTACCGGTGCGGATCACGCACTCCGTGCGCGAGCTGCCGAGCACCGCGCCCGAGACCGACCCGGCGCGGTCCGGCGGGGCGCTGCTGGTGGACCTGCGGGCGGTGAACGGGGTGTTGGACAGCGAGTACGGCACCGCCGTCGCGCCCACCGAGTGGTGGCTGCGGCCCGAGCCGGGGAGGACCGAGGAGGCCGCGCGGGGTCTGCGGGCGTTCCCGGACACGGCACCGGCCCAGGTGCTGGTGCGCGACGAGGCCGCCGAGCGGCTGCGTGACGACCCGTTCGGCGCCGGTCCGGGCGCCGCGTTCGCCGCGGCGACCCTGGTGGCGGCGGCACTGGCGGCGGTCGGCTTCGCGGTGAGCGCCGCCGGATCGCTGCGCGAGCGGGGCACCGAGTTCTCCGTACTGCGTGCCCTGGGCGCCTCGCGCCGCCGGCTGGCCCGCGCGGTCGCCGTCGAGCAGGGTGTGCTGACCGGCCTGGCGCTGCTGACCGGCGCCGCCCTGGGCGCGGTCCTGACCCGGGCGGTGATCCCGCTGACCGTACTGACCCCGCAGGCCACCCGGCCCGTGCCGGACGTGCACGTGACCCTGCCGGGTGACCGGATCGCCCTGCTGGTGGCCGGCATGGCCGTCGTACCCCTGCTGGTCACGGCGGCACTGGCGCGGCGCCGCACGGATACGACGGTGACCCTCAAGGAGCACGGAGGTGCCGGACGGTGAAGGCCGTGACCGCCCCCTGGGTACGCACCCGGCTGCGGACCGCCCCCGGCGCCGCCGTCGCGCTGGCGGTGCTGGTGGCGCTGACCTCGTGCCTGGCCGCCGCCTTCCCCCGGGCGCTCGACCGGTACACGGACGACGGTCTGCGCCAGGCCGTCGAGCGGGCCCCGGCCGACGAGAGCAGTGTCCTGGTGTACGCGAGTCCCGACCCCGGGGAAGGGCTCGCGGCCGCCGAGGACAGCGTCCGGCCCGAGCGCCTCACCAGCGCCTACCAGTCCGTCCTCGACACCCTCGAACGCCCGCTCGCCGTCGAGGAGGAGCAGTCCTCCTACGGCGTCCGCGTCGTCGGCAGCCTGCCCGCGTCGGACAAGTGGCTGCCCCGGCCCGACGGGCTGCCCGCGGAGCTGGTCCTCGCCGCCCCGCAGGGTCTCGCCGGCCACGCCCGGCTGCGCTCCGGCCGGCTGCCCGAGGTCACCGGCGGGCGGACGAGCACCTCGACCACCGAGGTGGAGGCCGCGGTGACCGAGGAGACGGCCCGCACGCTGCACATCGAGGCGGGCTCGGTCATCCATGTGCCGGCGGAGCGCGCGCTCACCGTCCGCGTCACCGGCATCGTCACGCCCGAACGGCCCGGCAGCGCCTACTGGTCCGTCGACTCCGTGCTGCGCACGCCCTCCCTGCGGCGCACGCCGGGACCGCCCGGCGCGCCCAGCCCCACCTACTGGGTCGGCGGCCTGCTGCTCGCCCCCGGGGCGGGCCCCGCGCTGCTCGGCTCGACCCCCGTGGTCCGCTACTGGCACCTGACACCCGACCCGGACACGCTGCACAGCCGCGACCTCGACACACTCGCCTCCGCCGTGGCCGCCCTGGAGTCCGGCCCCGGCCTTGAGCGGCTGCACTGGACGGTCGGCCCCCTGACGGACGTCACGACCGGCCTCGACGACGTCTTCACCACGTACGGGCGGCTCCGCGGCGACGTCGGCCCGCTGGTCGTCGTCGCCGCGTCGGGCGCGGGCACGGTCGCCGCCGTCGTCCTGCTGATGGCGGGCGGCCTGGCCACCGACCGGCGCCGGGCCGAACTGGCCCTGCTGCGGGCCCGTGGCGTCTCCGTACGGGGACTGGTGGGGCGGCTGCTGGCCGAGACGGCGGTCGTGGCCGTGCCCGCGGGCGGGCTCGGGTTCGGCGTGGCGCTGCTCGCGCTGCCCGGCGCCCGGCTCCTTCCCGCGCTCTGGGCCGCCGTCGCGGTGACCGCCGTGGCCTGCCTCGCGCTGCCGCTGCGGGCCGCCGTCGCACACCGCTCCGTACGCGTCCACGACGGCCGACGGGACGTGGCGTCGCCGCGGGTGTCCCGGCGCCGTACGGTCGCCGAACTGACGGTCGTGGTCCTCGCGCTGGGCGCCGTCGAGATGCTGCGCCGACGCGGGGCGACGGAGGGCTCCGGCGGCCTGGTGGCGCTGGCGCCGGTACTGGTCGGGGTGATCGCCGCGCTGGTGCTGGTGCGCCTGTACCCGCTGCCGCTGCGCGGGCTGGCCCGGCCGGCCCGGCGCTTGCGGGGCGCCGTCGGTCATCTCGCGCTGGCCCGGGCCGGCCGTACCTCCGCCTCCGCCGTGCTGCCCCTGCTCGCGCTGCTGACCGCGTTCACCGTGGCGGCGTTCGGCGGTTCGGTGCTCAGCGGCGTGGCCGGTGCCCGCGACCGGGCGGCGCTGTTCGCCGTCGGCGCCGACGCCCGGGTGGAGGCCGCCGACGCGCTGCCCTCCGACCTCGCCGACCGTCTCGGGAAGGCGTCCGGGGTACGGGAGATCACCGGGGTTGGTGTCGACTACCAGGCCAGGACGGAGAACGGCCGCCAGACGCTGCCGGTCGCGGGTGTGGACCCCGGTGCCTACGCGGCGCTGGCGGCGCGGACGGGCCTCGGCGCGTTCCCCGCAGGGAGGCTGACGCGGCCGGACGGCGCCCAGGGCGGCTCCGCGGACGCCGTACTGCCGGCGCTGGCCTCCCCGGCGGTCGCCGAACGGTTCGGCAGCGGAGCGTTCCCGTTGCGCCTGGCCGACGGCAGCGTCGCCACGCTGCGGATCGTGCTGGTCCGCGACCACACCCCGGCCGTGAACGGCGACGACTTCCTCGTCGTGGACCGGGCCGGGCTGTCCGACCGGGCCGCCCGCCCGAACGTACTGCTGCTGACCGGCGACGACCTGGACGCGGGCACGCTGCGCCGGGCCGCGGACGGCGTCGGCACCCTCCGTCTGCGCTCCGTGGAGCGCGGCAGGTACGTGGACTCGCCGCTGCAGTCCGGCGCGGAGCACATCTACGCGGCCGCCGTGGCCGCCGGCGCCGGTTACGCGGCCCTGGCCCTGCTGCTGTCCCTCGCGGGCACCGCGCCCGAGCGCGCCGCCCTCCTGGCCCGGCTGCGCACCATGGGCCTCACCCGCGCCCAGGGCCGCCGCCTGCTCGTCCTGGAGTCCCTCCCCCAGGCCCTGCCCGCCACGCTGGGCGGCGTCCTGACCGGGTGGGCGGCCGTCCGGCTCCTCTCTCCCGGCATCGACCTGACGACCATCGCCCTGTCGTCGACGACGTCCCCGGTGGGGCGCGCGGAGCTGCGCACCGACCCGTGGTCGCTGGCCGTCCCGGCGGTGGCGGTGCTGGTCCTCGCGGTGGGGGTGGCGGCGCTCCAGGCGTGGTGGTCGGGCCGACGCGGGGCGGTGGCGGAACTCCGGGCGGGCGACGCGCGGTGAGCCGCGAGGGGCGGCCGCGGAAGCCGCCGACGACGACCACGGCGGAAGGCCGCCGCGCTCAGACATGGAGGAGACCCCGATGACGAGCGACCCCACCCTCGCCGACCTGGCAGACCGCGCCACCGCGTCCCGGGACCGCCCCGCCTACGGGCACGACGCCCTGATCACCTGCGACCGCCTGGTCCGGATCTTCAGCGCGGGCGGGGTGGAGGTGCAGGCCCTGCAGGGTCTCGACCTGCTGGTCCGTGAGGGTGAGCTGATGGCGCTGGTCGGCGCCTCGGGCAGCGGCAAGTCCACGCTGATGAACATCCTGGCCGGCCTGGACACGCCGACCGCCGGGGCGGCCCGGGTCGCGGGGCGCGATCTGCTCACGATGACGGCGAAGGACCGTCTGGCCTACCGCCGCGCGGTGGTCGGGTTCGTGTGGCAGCAGACGTCCCGGAACCTCATGCCCTACCTGACGGCCGCCCAGAACGTGGCGCTGCCCATGCAGTTGGCCGGCACCGGCGGACGCCGGGCGGCGCGTGCCGAGCGCGCGCTGGAGCTCCTGGACCTGATGGGCGTCGCCGACTGCCGCGACCGCCGACCGCGGCAGATGTCCGGCGGGCAGCAGCAGCGGGTCGCCATCGCCGTGGCCCTCGCGGGCGCCCCCTCGGTCCTGCTCGCCGACGAGCCGACGGGCGAACTGGACTCCCACACCGCGGGACAGATCTTCGCCGCCTTCCGCACCGCCAACGAGCACCTGGGCACCACCATCGTCATCGTCACCCACGACCAGGCGGTGGCCGGGGAGGTCCGCCGCACCGTCGCCATCCGCGACGGCCGCACCTCCACGGAGGTCCTGCGCCGCAGCGAGGTGGACGCCGAGACCGGCCACGAGACGGTGGTGGCCCGCGAGTACGCCATGCTCGACCGCGCCGGCCGGCTCCAGCTGCCCGCCGACTACACCGCGGCCCTCGGCATGCGCGACCGCGTCGCCCTGGAACTGGAGTCGGACCACATCGCCGTACGCCCGGACGACAGCGAAACGCACCCCTGAGCGGCCGGGCCCCTCCCGGGCGTCAGCAGGCGCGGGCTCAGCGCACGCTGATGCCCAGGGCCCCGGCGCCCGCCCGCCGCAGGGCGACGGATCCGAAAGGCGTGCGCAGCCGCAGCCACGGACCGGAGGAGAACAGCTTCGGCGCGTCCTCGCGGGAGCCCGGCGCTCCGGGCGGCCGCAGGAAGCCGAGGGACTGGGCCGCGTGCACGGCCCGCACCGGCAGCCCGGTGTCCCCGACCGTCCGGGACCATATCTCCCGCCCGATCCGGTCCAGCTCGGCCCGGGTACGGGCCTCGGGTGCCAGCTCCCCCGTACGCGTACGGAACTCCGCCACCGCGGCGGAGACCAGAGCGCGCAGGGCGTCCGGGGCGGGCAGTCCCGGCTCGGCCCGCCAGCCACCGCGCGGGGGCAGCACCCCGGCCCACGGCGGCCCGGTCACCGCACCCGGGACACCGGCGGTCACCGCCCGCTCGTCCACCGTCTCCAGCAGCTCACCGGCGGACACGGTCACGTCCAGCGTGACGTCGAGCCCGTTCTCGTAGGGCTTGGCCAGGCGTACCGCGCGCACGGCCAGCACCTCGAAGGAGGGCGGCCGCCCGAAGACGGCGAGGGCCGTACCGGCCGCCTGGAGGCGCACCGCGGCCGAACGGTCGTAGTGGAGCAGGCGGGACAGGAAGGCCGCGAGATCCGCGGCCTCCCCCCGGTCGGCCAGGTGGAGCACCGTCATGCGGCGACGGCCTCCTCCTTGTCGTCCGTGTACTCCGCGAGGAACTCCCGTTCCTCGGCGGTGATCCGGCGGGGCCGCTGGGCCTCGAAGTCGAACGGCACGATCACCGTCGAGGCGCGGACGTAGACCTCGTCGCCGTCCTTGACCTCGTAGGTGAGTGTGAAGGAGGCGGCCCTGATCTCCGTGACCCACAGCTCGATGTCGACCGGGTGGTGCCGGTGCACGAGCTGCCGCTTGTAGTCGATCTCATGGCGTGCCACCACGGACCCCTGCTTGAAGTCCTTCTCCGGGCGGAACAGGAAGTCGATACGGGCCTCCTCCAGGTAGCGGAGGAAGACCACGTTGTTGACGTGGCCGTACGCGTCCATGTCCGCCCAGCGCAGTGGGCAGCGGTAGATGTGCCGCAAGATCAGCCCCGGGTCAGCTTCTTGTAGGTGGCGCGGTGCGGGCGGGCGGCGTCCGCACCGAGCCGCTCGACCTTGTTCTTCTCGTACGACTCGAAGTTGCCCTCGAACCAGAACCACTTGGACTCGCCCTCGTAGGCGAGGATGTGGGTGGCGACGCGGTCGAGGAACCACCGGTCGTGGGAGACGACCACGGCGCACCCGGGGAACTCCAGCAGCGCGTTCTCGAGGCTGCCGAGCGTCTCGACGTCGAGGTCGTTGGTCGGCTCGTCGAGCAGGAGCAGGTTGCCGCCCTGTTTGAGGGTGAGCGCGAGGTTCAGCCGGTTGCGCTCACCGCCGGAGAGCACCCCGGCCGCCTTCTGCTGGTCCGGCCCCTTGAACCCGAAGGCGGAGACGTAGGCGCGGGAGGGCATCTCGACCTGCCCGACGTTGATGTAGTCCAGCTCGTCCGAGACGACGGCCCACAGCGTCTTCTTCGGGTCGATGTGCTCGCGGCTCTGGTCGACGTAGGAGATCTTGACGGTGTCGCCGACCTTGATGCTGCCGGAGTCCGGCTCCTCGAAGCCCTGGATCATCTTGAAGAGCGTCGTCTTGCCCGCGCCGTTGGGTCCGATGACGCCGACGATCCCGTTGCGCGGCAGGGTGAAGCTGAGGTCGTCGATGAGGACCTTCTCGCCGAAGGCCTTGCTGAGGTTGTTCACCTCGACGACGACGTTGCCCAGGCGCGGGCCCGGCGGGATCTGGATCTCCTCGAAGTCCAGCTTGCGCATCTTGTCGGCCTCGGCGGCCATCTCCTCGTACCGCGCCAGACGGGCCTTGGACTTGGCCTGCCGCCCCTTGGCGTTGGACCGCACCCAGTCCAGCTCGTCCTTGAGGCGCTTCTGCCGCTTGGCGTCCTTCTGGCCCTCGACCTTGAGGCGGGTGGCCTTGGTCTCCAGGTACTTGGAGTAGTTGCCCTCGTAGCCGTGCAGGCGGCCGCGGTCGACCTCGCAGATCCAGCCGGCGACGTTGTCCAGGAAGTACCGGTCGTGGGTCACGGCCACGACGGTGCCCTCGTACTTGGCGAGGTGCTGCTCCAGCCAGTTCACCGACTCGGCGTCGAGGTGGTTGGTGGGCTCGTCGAGCAGCAGCAGGTCGGGCGCCTCGAGCAGCAGTTTGCACAGGGCGACGCGCCGCTTCTCACCACCGGAGAGGTTCACGACGGGCCAGTCGCCGGGCGGGCAGCCCAGCGCGTCCATGGCCTGCTCCAGCTGCGCGTCGAGGTCCCAGGCGTTGGCGTGGTCCAGCTCCTCCTGGAGCTTGCCCATCTCCTCGAGGAGCGCGTCCGAGTAGTCGGTCGCCATCTGCTCGGCGATCTCGTTGAACCGGTCGAGCTTGCCCTTGACCTCGGCGACACCCTCCTGGACGTTCTCCAGGACGGTCTTCTCCTCGTTCAGCGGGGGCTCCTGCAGCAGGATGCCCACCGTGTAGCCCGGCGACAGGAACGCGTCACCGTTCGACGGCTGCTCCAGCCCCGCCATGATCTTCAGAACGGTCGACTTGCCGGCGCCGTTCGGTCCGACCACACCGATCTTCGCGCCGGGCAGGAAGCTCAGGGTGACGTCGTCAAGGATCACCTTGTCGCCGTGCGCCTTGCGCGCCTTGCGCATGGTGTAAATGTACTCAGCCAAGAGAAACCGTCCGGCAGCTTGATCAGGCAGTGGGCAGATACACCCCATCTTGCCCGACCGCCACCCCTTGGGGGAAACCCGTATGGTCCGGGGCCTCCGACCTGGGCTTTCGCTGACGGCTAGAGCACGTCTCCTGTCGCCGTCGGTCGCCGTCGAGTGCCCTCGGGCTCCCTCGCACGGCCCAGAGACGGCCCGACAGGGATGACGCCCCGGGCGTGACATCCTGCCGCCATGACAGCAGCGGACGCGCACGACGGGCTACGACACCTGCTCAACGAGTGGGATCCGATCGGCGTCGCCGACTTGGTGGAGGACGAGTACGACTGCCTCATCGCTCCGCTCCTCAACCGGCTCCGGAACGGCGCCGACCGAGCTGAGTTGCGTGGCTTTCTGCATCACGAACTGACCGACCATTTCGGCCTGAGTCAGCCCTACGGCGTGGACGGGCTAGCGGATCGCCTCACGGTCTGGTGGACAGCGACGCACACGCAGGAAGCATGAGGGCGGCCGACCCGACGCGGACTGATGCAATGCGGGCCGGCTGCACCGGCTACCGGTTGATCGGAATCTCGTAGACGATCTCGCAGAGTGCGGCGGGCACCACAATGTCCGCGGTCTCCACGGGCCGCCCCTCATCGCTGTAGTACGTCCGACGGATGTGTGTGACGAGCGCGCCCTTCTGGACGCCGAGGAGTGATGTCTCCTCGGCGGTCGCCTGCCGGGGCTCGGGCTGCTCCACGGCGTGGCTGATGGTGATGCCGATCTCCGCCATGCGGTTCACGACCCCTGTCCCGGCGTGCGGCCCTCCCTCGGGGAGGACGACGAGCGTGCCGGCGGTGAGGTCGTACGGCTCCCAGCTCGTCGACAGCTGCACCGGCCTGCCGTCGGCGAGGAACTCGTACGCGGTCCGGACGCACGGCTCACCTTCGGCAATGCCCAGACGCGTGGCAATCTCCGCCGGTGCCGGGACCTTGGCCTCGGTCCGGCTCTCCCAGTCGCCTTGCCTGCCCACGGCCTTCATGTCCGCGCGGAACGGCGAACCGCTGGGCTGCTCGCGCGCCGACGACCGGACCACCCGTACGCGTTGCCTGGGCTCGGCGACGTAGGTGCCGGAACCGGCGCGGCCTTCCAGCATCCCTTGGGAGATCAGCAACTCCTGTGCCCGGCGCACCACGTTGTCGCCGACGCCGTACTCCTGGCCGATCTGGGCGCGGGAGGGCAGTCGGTCCCCCGGCTCCCACTCGTGCTCCGCGATCCGCCGCCGAAGCTCGTCGGCGATGCGGAGATAGGGCGGTTGCTCAGGCATATGGAAAATCTAGTCCACTAGCTCTAATCTAGTTAACTAGCTTCACTCAAAGTGATCGCCGCTAACCGGAGGGCTGCCCTGTGCCTGCTTCCAAGGTGCGCGCGGAGGCCATCGCAGCCCGGTTATCGGCCGTCGGGCTCGCCACGCGCGTGAAGGAGCACGACGACTGCACGGCCATCGAGGCGGAGGTGTCGGAACCACTCTCCGCCGAGTCATGGCGGGAGGTCCTGGAGGCAGTGGCTACGGCTGACCGCTTCGGCCTCCTCGCCACCAGTTCGAACGACCGCACCCTCTGGGCGGTCTTACACAAAACGGTCCCCGCGACGGGCGATGTCGGGGGACCGGGCCATCAGCGATAGGAGCTGAACACCGTGCTCAATCGTATCCGCCGTACCGTCTCGCACCTCAGGGAGCGGTACCTCTACAAGGGCCGGCACCGCCGCTCCGCAACGCCTGTGCGGCCCGTGGCCGCTTCCCCTGAAGTCGCCCACGGTGCGGTGCTGTTCCTGCGCCGACACCGCGAGCACACGGGCCTTCTCGTGGGGGAGGAAACGGCGCTCGTCCGCCCGTACGTCCTGGCCAGTGAGGCCCGCGCACAGCACCGCTCGGCGCCCGTGAGCTGCGCCCCCCTCGCCGCTCCCTGGTACGCCTCGGCAGGTGACCACTGATGCCGCCCCGCCAACAGCCTCACGTGCCGGGGCCTGACTCCTACCGGTCAACCTCGTGCCGGATCGGCACGCACCACGCCTGCGCGGAGTCGTCCCCGGCCACCGCGCCGGTCGATGTGCCAGTGATCTACGAAGCCTGCGACTGCTCGTGCCACACGATCGCCAGGTGCCCCGTACCGACGGAGGCGGCACGGTGAAGGTAACGGCACTCGGTGGCGCGGTGCTTTCCCCTGTCGAGATCACCTCGGCCAGCGTGCAGCGCGGCGACATCATCCAGGTCGGAGGCCAGCAGTGCCGGGTGAGCGACCTCTTCCAACTGCCCGGCGGAGCGAAGCGACTCGTCTTCGACTCGGGTGAGTTGCTGACCATCCACACGATGACCCGGCTCGTGGCCCTGCGGCTCGTGCGAGTAAGAGGCGGTGATCCAGCCCATGCCCTCGCGACGCGACACCATCGCCGATGACCTCCGGGACCGGATCGTCACCGGTCGGCTCAAGCCCGGCGACCGCCTGCCCTCTGAGGCGCACTTGGCCGCCCAGTACACGGTGAGCACACCGACACTGCGGAACGCCCTCGCCGTGCTCCAGGCGGAAGGCCTCGTCGAGAAGGTCCACGGCAAGGGGAACTTCATTCGCCGTCCGGTCCGCAGGATCACGTACGTGGGAGGGGGCCGGACACCGGACACGCACATCGTGGATCTAGCGCCCCTGAGCGTCAGCGTCCGCACCACCAAAGTCAGGGCCCGCGGGCATCTCGCGGCCCTGCTGAAGATGCCGACCGGCAGTCCTCTGACGGAGATCCTCTGTCTCGGCCATGAGGGCGAGGGGCCTCACAGCCTGGCCCGCATCTACGTCCCTTGCGACCTGGCGCCGGCCGCCGCACTCCGCGAGTCACTCCCGTACGAGGAGATCGTGACGGGCCTGATGGAACTTCGCCCGCCGCTGGCTGAAGTCCGGGAGGAGATCAGCGTCCGCCTCCCGACACCGGAGGAGGCATCCACGCTCCGGATCAGCTCCGCCCTGGCAGTCCTCGCCATCACCCGCCAGACGACCGACGTCGCTGGACGCGTGGTCGAGGCGGCCCTCCTGGTGCTACCGGGGGACCGCGCCGACGCTGTGTTCACCACTCACCACATGATCGACGGGAGGCCCGCGGAAGCATGACGACGTCAAACGAACTGCGGCTCCTCCCCTGGACGGGCCCCGACGGCAAGCCGTGCTTCCTCAGCACCGACGACAACGGCGGCCACATGTCCCGCCTGGCAGACAACATCGAGTCAGTGCGACTCGGCATGGCAACCGACCTCCTGGACCAAGCGTTAGACATCCTCGCCCAGGCCGAGACGGACCCCGACGACCTGCGACTCCTGACGAAGGACCTGACCGGAGCTCTACGGGACACGCTCCGCGTTGCGACCAGCCGCGGTCACCGCCTGGACAGCCGGTCTACTGATCACCGCTCCCGCTGACCGGCGGGCCGGAAGAAGCCCACGACTCCGACCAGTTCGGATGCCGTGGGCTTCTGTCGTTGGCGGCCGGAGTCGGGTGATCCTGGATAGCCCAGAGGCGGCCCGAAATCGCACTGCTCCTCCGTCGAGTTGGGCTCGCTAGCATCCTGGGGTCGAAGGGACAGGCATGGCACTGGGACGCAAGGGAGCACGGCGCATAGTCGTCGACGGCACGGCCTACCGCTGGCGGCTGCGACGCAGACCCACCTACAGCCAGGCACTGTGCTGGTCGCCGTGCACTTACGCCGTGGAGCATGCGAATGCTCCTGGGACGACTCTCGTCGTCACCACGAACCAGCCTCACCTCAGCAACTGGCTCGGGGGCCTGGGTAACCCGGTACTGCCCTCCGATGTCGCCAATGCCATTGCATCCGCTCTACGACGGGGTTGGATGCCCACTCACGCGGGCTCGCCGTTTCACCTCGACCAGTCCGCCGGCTTCGGGTCTGTCAAACGAACGGCTCTGGCCCGTAATCGGCGGTAACGCTGCGTAGTAATCATTGGAGGAGGATGCGGTGGCGGAGCAGGGGGAACCCGGCTCGGCCGTGCATCTGTCTCATGATCCGTTTGGTTCGGGTGTTGACGCCCTCGGTGCGGCCGTTGTGGTAGGGGC